>CACNFL010000011.1 GCA_902619745.1 uncultured Pelagibacteraceae bacterium | reverse complement strand
CTGAAAGCCCATTTGCACAACCAAAGAATGTTTTTTTTGGACATTTGGTAACCGCTTTAGTAGGAGTAATTTTTGTGAACTATATTCAGCTCCCTATTTATATCAGTATTGCAATTGCTGTTGGAGCTGGAGTTTTTTTAATGATTGTATTTAATATTGTTCACCCACCTGCTGGTGGAAATCCAATCATAGTTATTATTGGGAGTGCCTCTTATGATTATTTAATTAATCCAATAATTTTTGGTTGTATAATTATATTGTTATTAGCAATTATAATTAACAAATATTTATTAAAAAAAAACTATCCTCTAAAATAATTTAATGAATTCTAAATACAAAGTTTTAAAATATTCATCTAACAAATTTGAAAATATAGATGATTTAATTTCAATTGAAGAACCATTGGAGATTTCATTAAAGTATAAAGAAACTGATAAATGGATAAATCAAAGTTTATCTATTACAATGAGAACTCCTGGTGATGATGAGGATCTTGTAAGAGGATTTTTATATAATGAACAAATTATAACAAATATTAGTGATATTGATTCAATAGAAAGTTATGGAGATAAAGTTGGTCAATACAATATTCAAAATAAAATATTAGCAACTTTAAATAATTCTAAAAATATAAATATTTCAAAAATAAAAAGAGACTTTTTAACTAATTCATCCTGTGGTGTATGTGGAAAATCTTCACTTGATGCTCTAGAAATAATTAAAAAAAATAAAACAAATCCATCAGAGCCCAAAATCAAGAAAGAGGTAATTGTTAAATCACCAGATACATTGAGAGAAGGCCAATCAGAATTCAGTAAAACAGGTGGAATTCATGCAAGTGGTCTTTTTAATAGTAATGGAGAATTGGTTGCTGTTAGAGAGGATGTGGGAAGACATAATGCTCTAGATAAACTTATTGGTTGTGCATTAAAGAACAATCAAATTGATCCTAAAAACCAATTTATAACATGCTCAGGCAGACTTAATTTTGAATTGGTTCAAAAAGTTTTGATGACGGATATAGGTATAATGATTGGCGTTGGTGCGCCAACTAGTCTTGCCATT
The DNA here is from genome assembly GCA_902619745.1 of uncultured Pelagibacteraceae bacterium. Taxonomy (GTDB): domain Bacteria; phylum Pseudomonadota; class Alphaproteobacteria; order Pelagibacterales; family Pelagibacteraceae; genus Pelagibacter. Next base: position 38,803 of record CACNFL010000011.1, on the reverse strand, counting down.
GATTTAGCGAATAAATTTGACATTACCCTTGTTGGTTTCGTAAAGAGGGACAGTTTTAATATTTACACAAATAACAAAAAAGTTATTGTGGGCTAAATTAAGAAAAGGGTATTTGTGTCAAAAAATATAAGTAATTTATCAGGCAGAATAGGCTTAAAAGATAACCTATTTAAGCAAATCTCAGAAAATACCTTAAGCGATAATCCACAAGATATAAAAGAAATTGCCAAAAAACATAACCTAGGCGTTTCAACTCTCCATGGTGCAGAATCCTTTTATGAATTTTTAAGACCCTCTCATAGAGAAAAGAAAGCTTTTGTTTGTAACGGTAGTGCATGCATGTGTGCGGGTACTCAAGACAAATTAAAAGATAAACTAAAAGAAAAACTAGGTGATGACAAAGTTGGAGAAATGTTCTGCTTAGGTCATTGTTATGAAAACCATGCATTTCACTATGATGGAGAAAATTACGCTGGTAAAGATATAGATAAAATTGACCAAATAATTAAGGGTGAAGAAATTAAACAAGAAAAATTTTTCTCAAAAAGTTTTGCTACAACAAGTTTTTTAATGGATGACAAGTTATCCTCAACAGATCAATTCAAAAATCAATTAAGCAAATTTTTAAAAACAGATAAAAAAGAAATAATAAAATCATTATTAGACTCAAATTTAACAGGAAGAGGTGGTGCAGGTTTTCCAACAGGAATGAAATGGGATTTCTGTAGTAAAGCAAGAGGAGATAAAAAATATGTTATCTGCAATGCAGATGAGGGCGACTCTGGTGCTTTCTCAGATAGATATTTATTAGAGGACCAACCTTTAAAAGTTATTTTTGGAATGTTAATTTGTGGTTATGTGATAGGAAGTAATGAAGGAGTATTATACATTAGAGGTGAATATCCTAAATCTATTGAAGCAATTAATGGCTGCATCAATGAACTTAAAAAATTAAATTTACTAGGTGAAAATATTTTAGGAACTGATTTTTCTTTTGATCTTGGAATTTGTATTGGTCAAGGTGCTTATATTTGTGGAGAAGAAACAGCTTTGATTGCATCTATTGAAGGAAGAAGAGCAGAAGTTGATGTTAGACCTCCGTTTCCTGTAACAGAAGGTTTATATAAAAAACCAACTGTAGTTAATAATGTTGAAACATTAGCTGCTGCAACTGGAATTTTATTAAATGGATCAGAAAAATTTTCTTCAGTTGGAAATAAAAAATCAGCTGGAACAAAATTAGTTTGTTTAGATAGTTTCTTTAACAACCCAGGTGTTTATGAAATTGATATGGGTACACCAATGAAAAAAATATTTAATGAAATTGGTGGTGGATACAAAGAACCTGTTAAAGCTTTTCAAATAGGAGGCCCATTAGGTGGGGTTGTTCCTTTAAGTGAAATAGAAAATTTAAATTTAGATTTTCAAGAGTTCACAGCAAAAGGTTTTATGTTAGGTCACGCAAGTGTAGTTAGTATTCCAAAAGATTTTCCAATGGCTGAATACATTCATCACTTGTTTGAATTCTCAGCAGAAGAATCATGCGGGAAATGTTTCCCAGGAAGACTTGGATCTTACAGAGGTAAGGAGATGTTTGATCAAGCTAAGAAGAAAACAGCTAAAATTCCATTAAAATTACTAGAAGAATTGTTGGTTACCATGCAAAAAGGATGCTTATGTGCTCTTTGTGGAGCAATCCCAACTCCAATTCAGAACATTCTAAAATACTTTGGTGATGAAATGAAAAATGATATGATGAAAGATAATTAATGAGCTCAGAAAAAAGAAAAATTGCTTATATTGATGGAAAACCATACGAAATTGGTCCTAAACACACATCTATTTTAAAATTTGTAAAAAGCTATGTAGGTGAAAAAAAAGTACCTACCTTATGTGATGATCCAAACCTAGCCCCTTATGGTGCTTGCAGAGTTTGCTCTGTGGAAGTTGCTTTAGAAAAAGATGGTCCAACAAGAGTGGTCGCATCTTGTCATACTCCAGTTGCTGAAAACCAACATATCTTTACTTCAAATGAAGCTTTAACAAGTCTAAGAAAAAATATTGTTGAATTAGTTTTAACAGACCATCCAATGGAATGTGATACTTGTGAGGTAAATAATAATTGTGAATTACAAACAGTAGCAAACGATCTAGGAGTTGCTGATCACAGATACAACAGTCCTAAACAGCACAAAGGTATACCAAGAGATACTTCTCATGATTACATGAGAATGAACTTAGACAACTGTATTAATTGTGGAAGATGTGTCAGAGCTTGTGATGAAATTCAAGGTTCATTTGTACTAACAATGAGTGGAAGAGGTTTTGAATCTAGAATAACAACTGACAATGATATGATGTTTGGAGATAGTTCATGTGTATCTTGTGGAGCATGTGCACATACGTGTCCAACGGATGCTATTTCAGATGTTTTTCAATCTAAATCTGCAGCTGTAGATAAAAAAGTTAGAACAACTTGTTCATACTGTGGTGTTGGATGTAATTTAGAAGCATCAATAAAAGATGATAAAGTTGTTGCAATAGATACTCCAAAACAAACAGAGGTAAATGCTGGTCATACATGTATTAAAGGAAGATATGCATTTAGTTTTTATGATCATCCGGACAGATTAAAAACACCTTTAATTAAAAGAAATGGAAAGTTTGAAGAAGCTTCGTGGGATGAAGCTTATGAATTCATTAAAAAAGAAATGAACAGAATTACAAAAGATAATGGTCCAGATGCCTTTGCTGGAATTTCTTCAGCAAGATGTACGAATGAAGAAAATTATGTTTTTCAAAAAATGATTAGAGCGGCTGTGGGAACTAACAGTGTAGATTGTTGTGCAAGAATTTGTCATTCACCAACAGCTTGGGGAATGCAACAAACTTTTGGGACTGGGGCAGCAACTAACTCTACAGAAGATATTTATCATGCGGATTTATTTTTGGTAATTGGAGCTAATCCAACTAATGCTCATCCTGTAACAGGTGCAAAAATAAAACAGCAAGTCATGAAAGGTAAAAAATTAATTGTACTTGATCCAGTTACAACTGAACTAGCAAAACTTGCTGATTATCATATTAAACTAAGACCAGGAACTAACGTTGCAGTTCTAAACATGATGTTACACTTTATTATTAAATCAAAACTTTATAATGCAGATTTTATTAGAGATAGAACTGAAGGTTTTGATAATTTCTTAAAAGAAATTGAAAGACAAGATGTTGATCATTTAGCAAAAGTAGCTGGTGTAGATAAACAATTAGTTAAAGAAGCAGCAATTGCATATGCTACTGCAAGAAATTCAATGGAGTTCCATGGTTTAGGAGTTACTGAACACGAACAAGGATCTAAAACTGTAATGTTAATTGCAGATCTAGCAATGATTACTGGAAACATTGGACGAAAAGGTGTCGGGGTTAATCCTCTAAGAGGTCAAAACAATGTTCAAGGTGCAGCAGATATGGGATGTCAACCACACCAAGGTGCTGGATATTTTCCTGTAGCTGATGAAAAGCATCAAGAATTCTACACCCAAAAATATGGAGTAACTCACCCAACTATACCAGGATTAAAAATTCCTCAAATGTTTGAAGCTGCAATAAACAAGGAATTAAAAGGTTTATGGATTATAGGTGAAGATATTGTTCAAACAGATCCTAATAGCGCACATGTAATTGAAGCTATGAATTCTTTAGAACTTTTAGTTGTTCAAGAAATATTTATGAGTGAAACAGCAAAATTAGCAACTGTTGTTCTGCCAGGTACAACTTTCTTAGAAAAAGATGGGACGTTTACAAATACTGAGCGAAGAATTCAAAGAGTGAACAGAGCTGTACCTCCTCTACCAGGCACTAAACCTGATGGATTAATTGTAACTGAGATGATGCAGAAATTAGGTTTTGATCAGCCAACTTATGATGCAGATCAAGTTCTATCAGAAATTGCTGATATCGTTCCTTTCTTTAAGGGAGTTACTAGAGAGAGACTTGGAAAATTTGGATTACAATGGCCAGTTCAAGAAGATGGAACTGATACAAAAATTTTACATACAGAAACATTTAAATTAGGTAAAGGCAGACTAAAAAACTTTGATTGGAAAGAATCATCAGAAATAGAAGCTAATCAAAAAGACTATCCTTTGATTTTAACAACAAGTAGAGTTTTGCAACATTACAACGCAGCAACAATGACTAGAAGAACAAAAAATATAAATATTGTTGATGAAGATGTTTTATTAATTCATCCTAAAGATGCGGCTCATAGAGATCTAAATACTGGTGATATCGGAAGACTTTATTCAGGTAGAGGTGAGGTTGCACTTAAAGTTGAAGTTACAGATAAAGTTAAAGAGGGAATTGTGTTTACTACGTTCCATTTCCCGGAGCATATGGTTAATATGGTTACAGGTCATGGTAAAGATGAAGAAACAATGTGTGCTGAATACAAAGTATCTTCTGTTGAAGTACAAAAAATCTCTAATCAATTTAAAACAGAAGTTAAACCAAAAGAGAATCAAGCTGAAGTTAGTTAATTAAAATGACCATTGGTTGGCATTTTGATAATACATATTCAAAGTTATCAAGTACTTTTAAAGAAAATATTAAACCAACTCCTGTTCATGATCCTGAATTAGTAATTTTAAATGAGGAACTAGCATCTACTTTAAATTTAGATTTTTCAAAAACAGACAAAAAAAAATTAGCAGAAATATTTTCTGGAAACACCATACCAGAAGAAACTAATACCATAGCGCAAGCATATGCGGGTCATCAATTTGGACACTTTACTATGTTAGGGGATGGTAGAGCAGTTTTGTTGGGCGAACATTTAGTTAACAATGAAAATCGTTTTGATATTCAGTTTAAAGGTTCAGGAAGAACTTCTTTTTCTAGAGGTGGTGATGGAAGAGCAGCTCTGGGACCTATGCTTAGGGAATATATTATCAGCGAAGCGATACATTCATTAAATATTCCAACCACTAGAAGCCTTGCTGTAGTCAAAACAGGAGAGAAAGTTGTAAGAGAAAATCTTTTACAGGGCGCTATATTAACAAGAGTTGCATCAAGTCATCTTCGGGTTGGAACATTTCAATACATAGCTGCAACTCAAAACATTGAAAATTTAAATACTTTAGTCGACTACACAGTAAATAGACATTATCCAGAAATCAAAACATCAAATTCAAAAGCATTAGACTTGTTAAATCTTGTAATGGAAAAGCAATGCCAGCTAGTAATCAATTGGATGAGAGTTGGATTTATTCATGGGGTTATGAATACTGATAACATGGCAATTTCAGGTGAAACGATTGATTACGGTCCTTGTGCATTTATAGATCATTATGATCCAAAAACTGTATTTAGCTCAATCGACAAATTTGGAAGATATGCCTTTTCTAACCAACCACCAATTACAAAGTGGAATTTAGCAAGATTTGCAGAATGTTTAATCCCTCTAATTGATAAAGATGAAGATACTGCAATAAAATTAGCTACAGATTTAATAGATAATTTCCAAAATATTTATGAAGATAAGTGGTTAAATATGATGAGAGATAAGCTTGGTCTATTTGGTGAGGATAAAAATGATAAAAAATTAATTAATGATTTGTTTAATTGGATGGAAAAAAATAAAGCAGATTATACAAATACTTTTTGTAATCTAATGGATGTCAATTTAGATGAAATTTATAAAAATAATGATTTTATCAATTGGAAAAATGACTGGAAAAAAAGATCTGAGTTAAATAATTCAACTAAGGAAAAACAAACTAAACTTATGAAAACAAATAATCCAACTGTTATTCCTAGAAATCATAAAGTAGAGGAAGCTTTAGCTGAAGCAGACAAAGGAAGTTTAGAGAAAATGAAAAAATTATTAGCAATTTTAAAAAATCCTTATGACAATCAGAACAATATTGAAGAATATCAAACGCCTGCTCCATCGAGCAATAAAAAATATCAAACTTTTTGTGGAACTTAAAATATTATCTTTCTATATATTTTTCTTTAATTAGTTCTCTTAAATTTTCATCTTGAATTTTAAAAAAAATATTAGTCAAAATAATTTTCATAACATTTTTATAATGCTGAAATTCAGGATCGGAGTGTCCTGAATTACCAACTTTACTAAAACTCATATCGGATAAGGGTATAATAATATTTTCGTCATATTTCTCATACTTTATAAACGCAATTGCATTGCTAATATTTAAATTATTAATAACAAAATTTTTGTCCTTATTTTTTTTTGGATATATTTTAGGATTTTTGTTTTTTTTTAATCTATCAATCAGATTTAAATTGTCTTTAATCTCATCTTTTTTAAGATTTTTAATTTCAAAAAAAAATTTTGACCCTTTTAATTCAAGATTTTTTATTATTACTAATTCATTAAAATATGTATTTGGCTCTATAGAAATATTAATCTGATTAGCCTCGAATAAATTTTGATAAAAAAAACTTGGTTTATTTTTAAGACTTATATCTTTAATTTTTATTTTACCTGAAAAAAAATCAAATTTAGTTATTATTAACTTAGTATTATATTCTGTCCATTGTGATAGTTTTGTTTCAAAAACAAATTGAATAACTTTTTTATTAAATAAAATTAATGAGAAAAAAAATAAAGCTAATATAAATATCAACTTTATTTTCATTTATTTTTTTAATATTTATAACACATATGGCTCAGGTCTTGCATTTTTACCCAATACCCTCTCTACAGCAAAATCACTTATATCAATTGTTTGATAAGATCCTGTTGTAATTAACTCTGTCAAAGCTCTTCCAATACCTGGTGCTTGCATCAACCCTCTACCTGTAAATCCAGATGCCATGTAAACGTTCTCATATTTTGGATGCTTACCAACAACTGCATTATTGTCTAATCTATTACAATCATAGTAACCTGCCCATCCACCAGTTAATTTTAATTCTTCAAAGGCTGGTATTCTCTTAGCAAGTGCTGGCCAAACTAATTCCTCAAAATCATTCCAAGCTGGTTCCAAATCATCTGCATCAAATACTGAAATAGGTGATCCTGCTAAATATTCCCCTCCTTCTGGTCTCCAATAAACACCGGTTGTTAAGTCTCCACTTAGTGGCATCTCTTTTATATATGTTGGGCATTTTACTCTAAACACAGTATGCTTTTGAGGAACAACAGGAATATCTTCTAACAATTCTTTAGTCCAACAACCAGCTGCAGAAATAATTGTTTTGGCATTTATTTCAGAAATACTTTTTACTTCACCTTTAATAAATTCTGCTCCAAGCTCTATTGCTTTACTTTTAAGAGCGCTATGAAACATAAATGGATCAATCCATCCCTCGCTTTGATTGTCCGTATAAGTTGCTGTCTCTATCCCATCACTATTTACATAAGGGAAAACCTTAGATAATTCTGACCCTTTAATATTTTTTGTTCCTGCATCACATTCTTTATGATTTTCTAATGCTCTATATTGTTCTTCAGCATGTTCAGGACCAAACATTAAAAGATATCCATTGGTTACCATACTAGCTGTTGGATTAGGATTTTTTTCTGTTTTTAATAATTCTGGTATTTGAAAAATAAATTCTCTTGCAAATTTTCCTAATAAAATGTTTTCTTTTTGGAAAAATTGTCTTCTAAAACCACCTAGAGATAATGGGAATGAAGCTGTTTTATAAGTAGGATCTCTTTCAATAACTTTTACTTTTCTACCTTCTTTAGATAAAAAATAAGCAGTTGCCGCTCCTATTATTCCGCCACCAATTACTACAACATCATCCATATCTAATTTAATATAATTAAACTTGTATTCAGAATTAGTGCAAAGCTGCTCCAAAGTAAATATGGAATCATTAGATAGGCGCTCAACATCTTGACGCGTTTAAACCTTAAAATAAGATTGATTATCAATCCCATTAGTATGATTAATACTAAAAGAGCCAAAACCATGTTGTGAAAAACAAAAAAAACTACACTCCAAGTTGTATTGAATACTAAATGGATAAAATAAATATAAACAGTATTCATATCTCTATTTTTTGTATGCCAAAAAAGCCATATTGCAACTGTCATCAATGTATACAAGGTGGTCCAAACAGGTCCGAATATCCAATCTGGTGGATTAAATGTTGGTTTGTTTAGTAATGAGTACCATGGCTCTTTAAAAGTAACAGTGGCTAAACCGCCAATCAATGAAGCAGAGAATGTAATAGCAAGAAACAATATAAATGTTAAAAATTTATTTTTAAACATGTTAGATATATACATAACAAAAAATGACTAAAAAAACTATTTGGATTACAGGTGGTAGTACTGGTATTGGAAAAGCTTTAGCAATTAAGTTTGCAAGTAAGGGATGGAATGTTGCTGTATCTGCAAGAAGAACTGAATTACTAAATGAGCTTTCAAATTCTTATGAAAATATTTCAAGTTTTCCTTTAGACGTAACAAATAAAGAAAAGTGCAAAGAAGTATTTAATGAAATTAAAAACAAATATGAAAATGTAGATATTTGTTTTTTTTCAACTGGAACATGGGATCCCAAAAAAGAAAAAGATATAGATGTCGAACAAATGGAAGATGTCTTTAAAGTAAATTTTTTTGGAACTGTGAATAGCATTAAAGCAGTTGAACAATACTTTAGAGATAAAAAAAACGGAATAATTACTATTGTTTCTTCAATTGCAGGATATAGGGGGTTACCTAATTCAACTGGATATGGACCATCTAAATCTGCATTAAATAACTTAGCTGAAAGTTTGTACTTTGATTTTAAAAGATACAATGTACGTGTTTGTTTAGTGTCTCCTGGATTTATTAAAACACCAATGACAGATAAAAATGATTTTAAAATGCCTTTTTTAAAAACTCCTGAGTATGCTGCAGATCAAATTTATGAGGGTTTAGTTAACAAAAATATATTTGAAATTCATTTTCCAAAATCACTTACAATTACATTAAAACTATTAAGTTTTTTACCGAGTAAAATTTATTTTGGTTTAGTTGGAAAACTAACGAAATATCAAAAAAAATAATTAATCTTTTACAAATACAACTGTCAATTCAGCTACTTTAAAACCAAATTTAGTCATTGTTGCTCTATTAATTGCAACTCTATCATCCTGTTTAAAAATCCAATCATCGAAAGTTATTTTTAATTCTTTACCTTTAACTGGAACTAATAAAACATATTCAAATTTAAACGCAGGTCCATAAGAATATCCTATTGCTTTACCTACAACATCTCCTGCTGTTCCTTCATAATTGTGCTCATCAATTTTATTTATTTTCCATTCTCGGTCTTGAACTTCACCATCATCCCAATTAAATTTTTCTTTAAGAATTAATTGCTTTCCATCCCAGGTTCCATTTAAATCTGCAGAAAATTGTCTTGTAACTTTTCCTGATCTATTTTGTAGAACACCCCAAGCCTTAACATTTCCAGATAAGTATTCCTCAATAATTAATCTTGGCTCTTTGTTTTTAAAGTCTTCTGGTTTCATAGCGCTATTATTTGAGCAACTTGTAATTAAGAATAATGAAATTATCAATGAAATTGACTTAATTATTTTTATATGTCGCATAAACATCTCCATTATTTTTATTTGTTTTGCATTGAAAATTGTATCAGATCAATATTTTTTGACTTAAATCCAGCTTCACAATAAGAAAGATAAAATTCCCACATTCTTTTAAATGTTAAGTCAAAGCCTTGATTTTTTATTAAATCCCATTTTTTTAAAAACTCATTTCTCCATATAGCTAATGTATTTGCATAATGATCAGCATAAGAAATATATGAATTTATAGTCAAACCGTTATCAGAAACATAACGATTAATGCTATTTTTATTAGGTAAAAAACCACCAGGAAAAATATATTTTTGAATAAAATCTTGTTTATTTTTGTATCTATCAAACAATCTATCATCGATAGTAATTGCTTGAATAGCTGCTTTACCACCATCAGATAAGTTGGTTTTAATAGTTTTAAAATAACCCTCTAAATAATTTTGACCAACAGCCTCGATCATCTCTATAGAGGCAATAGAATTGTATTTACTTTTAAGATCTCTGTAATCCTTTATTTCAATATTTACTTTTTCATTTAAACCACAATTAAAAATTCTTTCTTTTGCGTATTCAAATTGTTTTTTTGATATTGTAATACAGTCAAGTTTAACATCATATTTTTTACCTAAATATTCAGCAAAACCTCCCCAACCACATCCTATTTCTAAAACTTTGTCACCATTATTTGGTTTAATTAGATCAATTAATTTTTGATATTTATTATTTTGAGCGTCAGAAAGATTTTTCGATTTATCATCAAAAATAGCACTAGAATAAGTAAGTGTGTCATCTAACCAAAGAGAAAAAAAATCATTCCCAAGATCATAATGTTTGGCAATATTTTCTTTGCTTCTACTTTTAGTATTTTTGATTATCTTATTTTTTACAAAATTAATTATTGGAAAATCGAGAAGGCCAGAAAATTTATATATGACTTCTATATTTCTTGCAGTTAATTCAATTAAACTTGATAAGTTGTCAGTTTCAAATTCACCTCTCATGTAGCTTTCAGCAAATCCAATACTACCACCTCTAATTAAATTATAATTAAAATTTGGTTTTTTGATTGAAATATTTGCATGCAATTTTTCATTTCGATTTCCAAACTTTAAAACTTTTCCGTTATGTGTAGTAAGCTCTAGATAACCATTATTTATTTTATTAAGAAATTTAAAAACTAATTTATCTGCAGTGTTATTTAAAAACATTAATTTTCTACTGTTATATTATTTTTAATTTTAAATTTTTTCTTAATAAATTTAATTCCTTTAATCCACAATTTAAACGCTTCAAAATGTATCGCAGAGATAATTTTAAATGTCATTAAGGGGTGTTTAAGATAAGAATTCATTAAGTTTTTACTTGTCAAATCAGATCTTTCACCATCTTGAGATGCGAAAAGAATTTTTCCTTCTTGATCGTATTGATCTATTACAACTGACAACTTCTGCTCTGGGTTTAATATCCTAAAAAAATAATTACAATTCATTTCAATAAATGGTGAAACATGAAATTTCTTTGAGCAATTATTTTGAATTAATTTATTTTGTCCCTCCACTTTAAAAACATATGTGTGTTGCTCACCAAATGTATTCTTAACTTCATACAAAATAGAAATTAAATTATCATTTCTATCATATACAAAAAAAATACTTAGTGGATTAAAAACATAACCAAATATTCTTGGATAGCATAAAAGTTTAACTTTTATATTGTCTGTACTGATTTCGTTATTAATTAGATTTTTTTTTACCCATTCAAAAAGAGATGACCCATCACGATCACCATGATCTTTCTCATAAAAACTAATAAGATTAAATTTATTTAATGAAAAAAATTTTAATTTATCATTAAGCTCATTTAGCTCTGATAGATCTAAAAATAATGAAAATACTTTATATTTAAAAAAATGTTCTTTCGGTTTAAATCTCTTATGGATTACATTTCCATTATATATACAAGAACTAATCATTAAGGTTTTTCAGCATTTCAATAGATGATTTTATTCCATCTTCATGAAATCCGTAACCAAAATAACTGCCACAAAAAAGTAAATCTTTTTGATTTTGTATTTTAATAAGCTCTGATTGAGCATCTAATGCTTTTTGATCGTAATATGGATGTGTAAATTTTACTTTTCTCAATATTTTTTTCTCATCAATATTGAAGTAAGGATTTAGTGTTAAGAAAATATTTTCATCACACTTTAAATTTTGTAATAAATTTAACCAGTAGCTTATTGAATTTTTCTCTAAATTCTTGTCATCTATTGATGAATTCCAAGAAGACCAAGCTTTTTTATTTTTTGGCATGGCTCGCTGATCTGTATGTATGTAAGCTATATTTTCTTTATAGCTAAAATTTGAAAGAATATTTTTCTCATCTTCAGTTGGATTTTCAATTAACTTTAAAGCTTCATCAGCATGTGTTGCCAAAACCACTTTATCATAATCAAAAAATTCGCTTTCTCCACCATAGTACAGGTCTAATCCTGATGATTTTCGTTTAACTCTTGTAACTTTGTAATTTTTATAGTGTTCACCACTTATTTGGGAAAGTATTTTATTAACATAAGTTCTACTTCTATTGGTTACTGTGTACCACTGCGGTCTATTTTTCAATTTAAACAAACCATGATTTTGGAAAAATCTAAGAAAGAAACCAATCGGCATCTTGCTCGCTTCATAAGGAGGCATAGACCAAATTGCAGATACCATTGGTATTATATGATAATCAACAAATGTTTTTGATAATTTATTAATTTTTAAATATTCACCTAAAGTAATTTTATCATTGGATATGTTTACTTGATCACTTTTTTTATAAAATTTAATGATATCAAAAAACATTTTTAAGAACTCTATGTTAAACAAATTTGATTTATTAGAGAAAATTCCACTCAATCCTTTTCCACAATATTCAAAGTTTGTATTATCTACTGAAACTGAAAAAGACATATTACTTTTTTCAATTTGAATATCATTTTCCTTAAAAAAATTAATTAAATTTGGATAAGTTTGAAAATTAAAAACAATGAAACCAATATCTACTGAAACTTTTTTTTCATCAAAAATCAAATCTATTGTATGAGAGTGTCCACCAAAATGGTCTTCTCGCTCGAAAAGATCTACATGATGTTTTTTAGATAAATAATAAGCAGCACTTAATCCGGAAATACCTGAACCAACAACAGCAATTTTCATTAATTATTATGCTGCATCTTCTTTAAACTCATCCATACTTGGACAAGTACAAAAAATATTTTTATCTCCGTATACGTTATCAACTCTTGCAACCGGAGGCCAAAATTTATTTGCTTTTAAGAATTTTGCAGGATACGCAGCTTGCTCTCTTGAATATTTATGATTCCATTCATCTGAAGCTAACTCAATATCTGTATGAGGTGCATTTTTAATTGGATTATCAACTTTATCAAATTTTTCTGATTTGATCATATCTATTTCTGATTTAATGCTAATCAAAGTATCACAAAATCTATCTAGCTCAGACAAGCTTTCACTTTCAGTTGGTTCAATCATCATTGTGCCTGCTACTGGCCATGACATTGTTGGTGCATGAAAACCATAATCGATTAATCTTTTTGCTATATCTTCTTCAGTAATCCCTGTTTCAGTTTTAATAGATCGAATGTCAATAATACATTCATGAGCTACATTTCCGTTTGAACCTTTATAAAGAATTGGGTAATGATCTTTAAGTCTATGAGCTATATAATTTGCATTTAGTATTGCAATTTCAGTAGCTAATTTTAAACCTTCAGAACCCATCATTTTAATATACATCCATGAAATTGATAAAATACTTGAACTTCCCCAAGGTGCTGCTGAAACTGCTCCTATTCCTGTGGCAGGTCCACAGTCCTTAACAACTGGATGATTAGGCAAATAAACTTGTAAATGTCTTTTACACGCAATTGGTCCCATTCCTGGTCCTCCACCACCATGTGGAATACAGAATGTTTTGTGTAAGTTTATGTGACAAACATCTGGACCAAAATTTCCAGGTCTTGCTATACCAACAAGCGCATTTAAATTTGCACCATCCATATAAACTTGGCCACCGTGTTTATGAATTAACTCACATATATCTGTAATTTTTTCCTCAAATACTCCGTGAGTAGACGGATAAGTGACCATTAATGCTCCAAGATTTTCAGAATGCATTTCTGCTTTTTTCTTTAAATCCTCAAAATCAACATTTCCTTCTTTGTCACAATCAACAACGACAACTTTCATTCCTACCATTTGTGCACTAGCAGGATTGGTTCCATGTGCTGAGCTAGGTATTAAACATATATTCCTGTTTTCTTCGCCTCTATCTAAATGATATTTTCTAATAACCATTAATCCTGCATACTCCCCTTGAGCGCCTGCATTTGGTTGAAGTGAAACACCAGAAAAACCAGTAATTGATCTAAGCCAATTTTTAAGATCAGTGAATAAATCTCTATATCCTTCCATCTGCTCAATAGGCACAAATGGATGAGGCTCTGCTAATTCTCTCCATGAAATAGGTATCATTTCTGCAGTAGCATTTAATTTCATAGTACATGAGCCAAGTGCAATCATAGTTCTATTTAAAGCTATATCCTTATCTTCTAATTTTTTTAAATATCTAAGCATCTCTGTTTCCGAATGATAAGAATTAAAAACAGGATGTTCTAAATATTTTGAAGTTCTTAATAAATTTTTTGGAAGATTGGGTAAACTTACTGTTGGATCTTCCTTTTTAATTGATTCTGCTGCATTAAAAATTTTTAGTAATTGATTTACTCTATAAACATTTTTCTTTTCATCAAAAGAAACAGCTAGCATTTCAGAATTTACTCTTCTAATGTTTACCTTTTGATCTAAAGCATTTTTAAAGATTTGATCAGTTTTATCTTTAGTAACTATTGTAACTGTATCAAAGAAATGATCTGAATATATTTCATATCCTGATTGTTTTAATTTATCTGCAAAGTTTTTAGCTAATTGAGAAACTCTCTCAGCTATAATTCTGATACCCTCGGGACCATGATAAATAGCATATGCTGCTGACACAATTGCTAACAAAGCTTGAGCAGTACAAATATTACTTGTAGCTTTATCTCTTCTTATATGTTGTTCCCTAGTTTGTAATGATAATCTGTACGCTTTGTTTCCATGTCTATCAACAGAGACACCCACAATTCTTCCTGGCATAGATCTTTTGTATTCGTCTTTTGTTGCAAAGAAGGCAGCATGAGGTCCACCGTAACCCATAGGAATTCCAAATCTTTGAGAACTTCCAACTGCAATATCAGCACCTAACTCTCTTGGTGTTTTTAATTTAGCAAGTGCTAATAAATCACAAGCTAATATTGCTTTACCATTTATTTTATGAATTTTACTAATTGCTTCACTAGGATCTTTTATATCTCCTAAAGTTCCTGGATATTGTAATATACCACAAACTAAATCTTCCTTTAATTGACCTAATACTTCATCTTCATTTCCAACAAGTACTTTTAATCCCATTGGTTCTGCTCTTGTTTGGATTACATCTATTGTTTGTGGGTGACAATTTTCTGAGACAAAAACTAAATTACTATCTTTTTTATTTAATCTATGACTTAATCCCATTGCTTCTGCAGCCGCTGTTCCTTCATCTAATAAAGATGCATTTGCAATATCCATTCCTGTAAAATCAACTATCATTTGTTGGAAATTAAGCAGCATTTCTAATCTTCCTTGAGCTACCTCGGGTTGATAAGGTGTATAAGAAGTGTACCAACCTGGATTTTCTAAAATATTTCTTAAAATTACATATGGCGTATAAGTGCCATAATAACCCATCCCTATAAAGTTAGAGTAAATTTGATTTTTTTTTGAAATCGCTTTTAATTTTCTTAATGCTTCATATTCTGAATTAGACTCACCAATATTTAATTCATCTTTCAATTGGATCTTTTCTGGAACTGTACTTTTGATTAAATCATCTAGTGATTTGTAATTAAGTTCCTTAAGCATTTTATTTTGATCTTCATTCGAAGGTCCAATGTGCCTTTTTAAAAAATCTTTCTGAGAATTATGTAACATTAGCTAGCACTCTCCTTTGCAAATTTATCGTATTCTTCTTTGTTCATTAGGCTATCCATTTCAGATTGATCTTTCATTTTAAGTTTAAAAAACCATGCTGAACCCTCTGGATCTTCATTAATTTTAGACGGATCATCGACAATAGCTTGATTAGTATCTACTACTTCGCCACTAACTGGAGTATAAACATCACTAGCAGCTTTCGTAGACTCTACTACTCCCGCTGTACCATCTTTTTCAACATTAGATCCTTTTTCAGGAAGTTCTGCAAAAACTATGTCTCCAAGCATTTCTGTTGCATGTTTTGTGATTCCTATTGTGGCTACATCTCCCTCTAAAGTAATCCACTCATGTTCTTTTGAAAATTTTACTTCACTCATTAATTTACTCCTTTCACATAATTTTTTTTATAAAATGGTAATGCACAAACATTTGCTGGATGTTTTTTCCCTCTTACCTCAAGCAAAATCTTAGTATCAATTTTTGAAAAATCTTTATTAACATAACCCATCGCTATAGGACCATTTACACTTGGTCCAAACGTGCCACTAGTTATCTCTCCGATTTGTGTATCTGTATCATCAAATATTTTAGTTTTTTCTCTAGCAATCAATCTACCTTCGGGTTTAATCCCTACTCTTATTTGGCTTGCTCCATCTTGCATTTGGTTCATAATTTTTTTCGATCCAATAAAACCCCCATTTGATAATCTAGATTTTGAGATTGCCCATCTAAGGTTAGCCTCAACTGGTGTTTTATTAATATTTAATTCGTGACCATATAAACATAATCCAGCTTCTAATCTCAAGGTATCTCTTGCCCCAAGTCCTATAAGTTGTGCTCCCTTTTCTATTAAATTTTCAACGAATTTTTCAGCTTTATCGTTAGAAATTGAAATTTCAAATCCATCTTCCCCTGTATAACCTGATCTTGTGACAAATAATTTTTGATTATCAGAATCGAACCAATTTCCTGTCATAAAATTTAGTTGATCAACCCCATTTATGATTGAGTTTAAAATTTCAACAGACTTAGGTCCTTGAATTGCTATCAAAGATCTATGGTTATCTAAATTCATTTTAAATTTCGAACCTAGTAAATTAGATAAAATTTCAAAATCTTTATCTTTGCATGCAGCATTTAAGATAATTAAATACCCCTGCTCTATTTTAGTAATGATTAAATCATCATAAATTCCAGCATCTTCATTCATTAAAAAACTATACTTAGAGCAGTTTAGTTTTAGATTTTTCAAATCTAATGGAAAAATTTTTTCTAATTCTTCAGTTAAACTTTCATCACCATATATAAATAGCTGGCCCATATGAGATACATCAAATATTCCAGAGTGGGATCTTGTGAATTTATGCTCTTCAATAATACCTTTGCTATACTGAATAGGCATTTCATAGCCAGCAAATTCTACAAACTTAGCGTTATTACTTTGGTGAAGTTTATTTAGTGATGTTTTTTTTATTTCCATATTAACTCTTCTGTGCCCCCTCTGTCTTGGTGCCTGAGAGATTTGCTCCTTCGGCGAGAATAATTCTCTTTCCAGAGTTAATATGTACGGTCCTTTTGCCTGAGAGTTTCCGGGGTGGTTGCTCCTTCGGCGCTACAAAAGTAGTCTCTCCCGTATATAAATTTATAGCACATTTAAAATGTTTATGTGAAATTTATTTAGCTACCTTTTTGACAAGTAATGGAGACAAAAACTGTATAACCACCGCTGTTATAACTACCGCTCCACCAAAAAGCACTGTAAGTGGCGGATTTTCGTTTGCAAACATCCATGCCCACAAAGGTCCTAGAACAGCTTCAGTTAACATTATGATTCCAACAAATGCTGAAGGAGTTGATCTTGCTCCAATTGTTATAAGTATAAATCCAAGTCCAACTTGAAAAAATCCTGCAATAAAACCTAAAAAAATATCATTTGTTGAAACCAAAATACTCGGTGACATGAACAAACCTATTAGTGTTGCAAAAATTCCAGCAACCAGTTGCAAAGGTATCATGTCGACTTTTGGATATTTTCTTACAATTAAAATTAAGATTGCAAATGATATCGGCATAATAAATGCAACTAAGTTTCCAGTCATTTGACCTGGTGTCAGTGAACTTCCCAACATTAAAATGATACCAGCTACTGCTGTAATAATGCAAGTTAATGTAATTTTTGAAATCTTTTCTTTTAAAAATACGTAACCAAAAATTGCTAAAAACAAAGCTTGAGTTTGAATTATGAAGTTTGCATTAGCTACTGTTGTTTCGTACATAGCAAATACATAGCTAGCAAATCCAATGGATAAAATTATACCTCCAAATAAACCTGGAATTCCAGATTTATAAAGCGCACTGAAAATTTTTCCTTTGTAAGTAAAGATTAAAAAAATTGTAATTACTCCAATAAAGAAAAGTGATCTCCAAAATAATATTTGCCAAAGTGTAGATCCATCAAAAGACTTAACAATTAAACCTCCAAAACTTAATGCACAAGCTCCTAAAAAAACTAAAAAAGGACCTGGTATTTTTGATAAAAAATTCATTAAATTTGTGATAGTAAATTTTGAGTTTCCATTTCATATAACTTAAATAAAGTCTCTGCATCAGTTAAATTAATCTCTTTAAATTTTATTTTTGAACCAGGAGACATCTGTACTAATCGGTCATAATCGACACTAGCCACAACTCCAATTTTTGGATAACCGCCAATAGTACCATGATCTGAAAGCATTATAATTGGATTTCCATCTGCAGGTACTTGGATTACACCTTTAATCAAACCCTCCGATTTTATATTGGTATTCACAATATTATCTATTTTAGGCCCTTCTAATCTCATACCCATTCTGTCCGAAAGTTTTGATACTGTGAATTCCTTTTCATAAAATATTTTTTTACCTTCTTCAGAAAAGTAATCAAAATTAGTACCTTTAATCACCCTTATGTTTTCTATTTTAGTATTAATGTAATTAGTTTTTTTAATATCCTTATTTGAATTTATTTTTTTAAAATTTATTCTTTGCCCTAAATCTAATTTTTTTCCATCATTAGATCCAATTTTTGCTTTCGTATTTATAGAGCAACTATTCCATTGAAATTTTAAATCGAACTCTCCACCTAATGCTAAATATCCATAAACTGATTTATTTGTAGATATGATATTTATCTCATCTCCATTTTCAATATGATAACTTTCGTAACATTTACCCTCAATTTCAGTATCTTTTTTTTTAATTGAAAAAATTACATCTCCAGTGATGGCAAAATTAATTTTTTCTCCGGAATATTTTATATGAGGACCTTGATATGCAAACTCTATGACTGCAGAGTCTAAATTATTATTAACAAGTTTATTAGCTATAAGATAATTTCTATTATCCATAGCACCACTAAAAGGGATACCAATATGATAAAGATGATCCCTGCCTTTATCTTGAAAGGTAGTATTAATTCCAGGTCTGATTATATCTAGATAATTACTACTCATTATAATTTTTATACTGATCTAAAGTAATTTCCTTGAAAATTACCGTATCTCCTGGGTTAATTAGATTTGGTTTATCCTCTTTTGAACTATCAAATATGTCAATGGGTGTGTTACCTATTATATTCCATCCACCAGGACTTTCAAAAGTATAAATACTTGCAAACTGTTCGGTCAAAGCCACTGAATTCTTCGGGACTTTTACTCTTGGAGTTTCTAAACGTTGAGCTCGCATATTGTTATTAAGATCACCAAGAAAAGGCATACCTGCAATAAAACCTGTCATGTAACAGAAATATTCCTTATTTAGAAAATTATCTAAAATTTTTTCTCTACTTAATTTTAATATTTCTTCCAATCTTTTAATGTCCATTGAAAAATTTTCATGACAACAAACTGGTATTTCTAATTTTTTTGAATTTATATCATTTGAGTCTTGAGCATTAATGTTTTCAACATAATTTTTTACTTCTTTAAAATTTGTTTTTTTTAGATCATAAGAAATAATTAGTTTATTATAAGAAGGTGTTAAATTATTTATCCCTTCAAATTTTTTTTCTTTAATAGTTTTAAAATATTTTATTACTTGTGAATTAATTGATTTATTTACTTCATTACCAAAATCACAGTACAAAGCTGCGTCACCAAGATTTGATATATTTTTTATCATGTCATGTTATACTTAACATTAGAGACTATGGAAATTAATATAAATTGCGATTTAGGTGAAAAATCAAAACATCATTCAAATAAGTATGATCCAGATTTACTAGAAATAGTTAATTCTGCAAATGTCGCATGTGGTTATCATGCAGGTGATAGTGAGTCGATGAATCAAGTAGTTCAAATTTCAAAAAAAAATGGTGTTAGTATTGGAGCGCATCCGTCATTTAATGACCCTGAAAATTTTGGAAGGCAAAGAATGAGTCTTCCACCTAATGAGGTAAGGCAATTGATTATTGATCAATATGAAATTCTTCAAAAAATTGCTCAAGATCATGGGGAGAATGTTACTCACATAAAACCACACGGTGCTTTAAATAATATGGCTTGTGAGGACATAGATTTAGCTACTACTTTAGCAAAAGCTATAAACGAGATAAGTAAAGATTTAATTTATTTGGTTCCTACAGGATCTAAAATGGAAGAAGCAGCCAAAAAACTAAACATGCGAATAGCTTGTGAAATTTTTGCAGATAGAAATTATGAGGATGATGGCAATTTGGTTTCTAGAAAAAAACCACACGCTCTTATTACTAATCCAGAAGAAGCTAAAAAACACGTATTAAATATGGTAAAAAATCAGTCACTTAATTGTCACAGTGGAAAGCAGATACCTTGTGAAATAGACTCAGTGTGCATACATGGGGATAATGAAAGTTCATTGTCTACTGCAAAATCAATTAGAGAAAATTTAATAGAAAATGGGCTGAAATTAAAACCACTTAACCAAATGAAAAAATTTATATGATCAAAAAAACTTTTTATTCACTTTTGTTTTTAGTTTTACTATCAACAAATTCATATTCCGCAGGATCAGACAGTACTAGTAAAGTAAAATCAGATTATACTCAGGCTGTTACTTTAATTAAAGCAGCTAAAAAATATGAAAAAAAAGGAAAAATAGAAAAAGCCAACAAACGATATGAAAAAGCTCAGGCCTTATTAATCAAATCAAACAAAAAAAAACCACTCCAAGCAGATACTTTAAACTATCTTGGTTTTACAACTAGAAAACTTGGAGATTTTGAAAATGGAGAAAAGTATTATCTTTTAGGTTTAGAAATTGATCCAAATCACGTGGGTATAAACGAATATTTGGGTGAATTATACGTGGTTACTAATAGAATAGATTTAGCCAAAGAAAGATTAAAAGTATTAGAAAGTTGTAATTGCGAAGAGTATACAGAGTTAAAAGAAATTATTGATGGAACAAAAAAATCAAAATATTAATTTATATTTTGAACCATTTGTTGAGGCATCCATAATGCAATTTCAGGAAAAATAACAACAAGTATTACTGCAAGTATCATTAATAAAAATAATGGAAAAGCACTTCTTGCAATAAACCCCATATCTTTGTTGGCCATTCCTTGTAAAACAAATAAATTAAATCCTACAGGTGGCGTGATTTGAGCCATCTCAACTACAATAACTAAAAATATTCCAAACCAAATCATGTCAAAACCAGCCTGTCTAATCATTGGTTCAATGATTGCCATTGTTAATACTACTGCTGAAATTCCATCAAGAAACATTCCAAGAATAATATAAAAAATCATTAATACAAAAATTAATACATAAGGTGATAGCTCCATATTTTGTATCCAGATAGCTAGATTTCTTGGAAGACCTGTAAATCCCATGGCTAATGATAAAAATGTAGAGCCAGCTAAAATAAAAGCAATCATACAAGATGTTTTAGTTGCTCCTAACAATGATTGTTTAAATGTTTCAATGGTTAAGCTCTTTTGAAAGTAAGATAAAATTAAAGCCCCTACTACACCTAAAGAAGCAGCCTCAGTTGCTGTTGCAACTCCAGTGTATATTGATCCAATCACAGCTGATATTAAAATAATTACTGGTAATAATTGTTTTGATTTTCTTATTTTTTCTAGAAAAGAAAAATTTTCTACATACTTTGGCATGCTTTTTTTATTTATTAAAGACCAAATCATCACGTAAGACATAAATATAAGTGCAATCATTATCCCTGGAATAATTCCTGCAATAAATAGCTTTGCAATAGACTCTTGAACAGTTACTCCGTAAATTATTAATATTATTGAAGGAGGAATAAGAAGTCCTAAAGTTCCTGAGCCAGCTAGACTGCCTAACAAAATTTTTTCTGGGTATTTTCTTTTTCTTAGTTCTGGAATTGACATCTTACCTACTGTTGCAACAGTTGCAGCAGAAGAGCCAGAAATTGCAGCAAAAAGTGCACAACCAACAACATTTACATGAATTAATCCACCAGGTAATTTTTGCATCCATGGTGATAGTCCAGCAAATAAATTTTCAGATAACTTAGTCCTAAATAATATTTCACCCATCCAAACAAACAATGGTAAAGCTGTTAATGTCCATGATGATGAGGTTCCCCATATCGTAGTTGCCATGGCATCTCCAACTGGTCTTGAAGTAAATAACATCATCCCAATTGTTGAAACACCTATCATGCTTATCGCTACCCAGATGCCAGATCCAAGAAAGAATAAAAGTACACTTATAAAAAATATTATGAGAAATATTTCAGTCATTCTTATTTGAAATTGTTAAAATAAATTTATGTAATACAGCTATAAAAAGAATTAAAGATCCAATAGCTACACTAGTTTGAGGTATCCAAATTAAGATCTCATCTGCACCTTCGCTTCTCTCTTGAAAATCATAAGAGATTAATAACATTTTCCATAAGTAAAAAGACAAATAACCTGAAAAAATTGTTGCTACAATCAGACACCATATTTCTAAAAATCTCTTATAAGATGAAGAGGCTTTTTCTAAGAAAAGAGTAATTCGAATATGTCCACCCTCAACAAAAGTAAAAGCTAAAGCATAAAAAGAGGCTGCAGCCATGCAGTAGCCTGAGTACTCAGCTAAACCCCTTATGTAAAAACCAAAAATCCTCGAGGAAATTCCAATTAAAATAAAAACTGCAACAAGTATTAAAAAAAAAGCAGCTAAATAACCTGAAAATTTGTAAAGTTTATTTAGATTATTATTTATTGATTGAAGCATTTAGTAAAAAGGCCAACTTACTACAAGTTGGCCTTTTTTTTAAGACTATTTATTTGTAAGCAGATAAAACTGCAGCACCTCTGTCTCCAGCTTTTGCTTTCCACTCTTCAGACATTGTTGCTCCAACTTTTTCAAAATGTTTTTTCAAAGCTGAATTAACCTCGCCTACTTCCATTCCAGCATCTGCTAAAGCTTTCTTGTCTCCAGTATTACCCTGTTTAGATAATTCCCAACCCTTTTCTTCAGCAATTGCTGCTTGGTTCATGACAAGATCTTGAGTTGCTTTATCAAGTTTATTCCAAGCGGCTTTATTAGCTATGATCATATTTTTTGGAAACCATGCTGCTATATCATAAAAATATTTAACACCATTTTCCCAAATTTTGCTATTTTTACCAGTTGTAGGAGAAGTAATCATACTTTCAACAGCACCTGTAGAAAATGCTTGGCTAATTTCTGCTGCTTCAATTTTTGTTGGTGCCATTCCTGTTAACTCTGCAATTCTAATTGTTGCTGAGTTGTATGCTCTAAATTTTAATCCATTTAGATCACCAACTTTTTTAATTTGCTTTTTACTGTAAAGTCCTTGTGCAGGCCATGGCACTGCATAAAGAAATACCAGTCCTTTTTCATCAAGACTCTTAACAATATATGGCTTTGAAGCTTCATATAATTTCATAGCATCATCATAAGTAGTTGCTAAGAAAGGTAATGAGTCTATTTCATATAAAGGATCTTCTTTTCCAAGAGCAGACATAAATCTTTCACCAATAGGTGCTTGACCTGTTCTTACAGCTCTGAAAATTTCACCACCTTTAAATAATGAACCACCTGGGTGAGTAACAATTGTAAGTTTTCCACCACTTTTTTCAGTTACATTCTTTGCAAATTCTGTTGCATTAGCTGAATGAAAGTTTCCAGCACCATAAGCTAGTGCCATATCCCATTTTTCAGCTAAAGAAACGTTTGCAAATAGTAATACTGAAGTAATTATAGATATAAATAATTTAAATAATTTCATCTATCCTCCTTTTTTAAGTTAACATTTAATTATCTCTTAGAGGTTAAATCAATAAAATTATCATTATGGTCTCATTGAAAATTTGTCAGATTATACTATTATAATGTTATCTTGATTGAAGAGCTCATAATTTTAACCAATATAATTTTTATCACAATTATATTAACAGCAGATAATGCGGTAATAGTTGGGTCTATTGCTTCAAATTTTGTTCCAAAAAATAGAAAACAAATAATTCTTTGGGGTGTAATTGGAGCCTTTGTTTTTAAAATTTTTTTTGCAATTTTTGCGACTTTTTTATTTGAGTTTTATTTTATAAAAATTTTGGGTGGTTTATTATTAATTTGGATCGTTAATGATTTAAGGAAAGATTTACTAGACATTAAAAAAGTAAAACCAACTTCAAAAAAAGGGAAAGAACCTTCGTATATTAGTAGTATAGGAAAGGTTTTATTTGCAGATATCATGATCAGTTTTGACAATGTCATTGGTGTAGTTGCGGCAGCAAAAGGATATTTTGGATTTATGATATTTGGACTTATGTTATCAGTTGTTTTAACTGGTGCTTTAGCTACATATATGGCTAATTATATTCAAAGACATATTTGGATAGCTTATATAGGATTAGTATTTATCTTAATCGTTGGTCTCCAATTAGTAATTGGTGGATTGGTTGATCTTGAAATATTAAATATTAATGAAGAATTTAAAAAATACTTTTAATTAAAAAGAATTTTTTTTATTAGGAAATTTAACTTTTCTGACTTCTTTTGAATAATTAGAAACAGCTTTAGAAATATCATTTCTAATATTTGCATATTTTTTTACGAACTTATAATTCATAGGATTTAATCCAATTAAATCATCAAAAACTAATATTTGACCATCGCAATATTTAGAAGCCCCGATCCCTATTGTTGGAACTGTAATATTTTGACTTACAAGTTTTGCTAAAGAAGTCTCAACACATTCTAAAACAATAGAAAATACTCCAGCTTTTTCTAACAATTGCGAGTCTCTTAGGATGTGATTTCTCTCTAGCTTTTTTTTGCCTTTAAATTTGAAAGTTTTATCTGACTGGGGAAGCAAACCTAAATGACCCATAACTGGAATTTTATTTTTAACTAAAGTTTTGATTGTCTCATAAATTTTTTTTCCACCTTCCAATTTTACTCCATCACATTTAGTTTTTTTCATTATTTGTTTTGCATTTTTTAAAGCCTCTTTGGGAGTTCGATAGGTATTATGTGGCATATCAACAATCATTAAACTTTTTTTTATACCCATTCTGACACTTTTAGAATGTTCAATCATAGTGCTCAAAGTTACTTCTCTTGTAGATTTATAATTGTATAAAACCGAACCAAGAGAATCTCCAACAAGTATAATATCGCAATGATTATCTAAAATTGATGCTACGTTTTTTGAGTAAGCAGTTAAACTTACAATTTTTTGTTTATTTTTTTTTTTAATTAAATCTGAAATTTTTTTTTTCATCGACTTACCAAGAGCCGGTATTTTCCATAGAAGCCCAAGGTTCTTTAGGTTCTAAATTTCCTTCTTGAAGAATTTCAATTGAAATTTTGTCTGGTGACCTAACAAAAGCCATATGGCCATCTCTTGGAGGTCTATTAATAGTATAACCCATATCCATTAATCTTTGGCAAGTTTCATAAATATTATCTACTCTATAGGCAAGATGACCAAAATTTCTTGAACCTTCTCCAAGCTCATCGCCATCCCAATTATATGTTAATTCTATTTCTGCTTTTTCATCATTTGGTGCTGCAAGAAAAATTAATGTAAATCTTCCTTTTTCATTTTCCATTCTTCTTGTTTCTTTTAAACCAAGCCCTTCGCAGAAAAATCTTAGAGACTCATCCACGTCTTTAACTCTAATCATTGTGTGTAAATATTTCATAATGTTAATTTATAATTAAAAACTACTCTAATTCAATAGTACTAGGTGGTTTTGAAGTAACATCATATACTACTCTGTTTATACCCCTTATACTATTAACTATTTTATTTGATATAGTTTGCATGAAAGACTTTTTAAATTCATAATAATCAGCTGTCATTCCGTCTTCAGATGTAATTGCTCTTAATAAACATAAGTATTCATAAGTACGATTGTCTCCCATAACACCCACTGTTTTTACTGGAAGTAATGCTGCATAAGCTTGCCAAATCTTATGATAAAGACCGTGATCTTTTAAGGCTTGAATAAAATAATAATCAGCTTCTTTTAAAATTTTAATTTTTTCATTAGTTATAATACCTGGCATACGGATTGCTAAGCCTGGTCCAGGAAAAGGATGTCTTGAAATAATTTCTTTACTTAAATTTAACTCTAAACCTAATTTTCTTACCTCATCCTTAAATAAGAATTTTAGTGGTTCTACTAATTTTAAATTCATTTTTTTGGGTAAGCCACCAACATTATGATGCGATTTAATTTTAGAAGTTTGGCTTCCAGTAACAGATTTACTCTCAATCAAATCTGGATAAAGAGTGCCCTGAGCTAAAAATTTAACATTTTTAATTTTCTTAGCGTATCGTTCGAAGATTTTAATAAATAAATTACCAATTATTTTTCTTTTTTTTTCTGGATCAGAAACATTTTTTAATTTTTTTAAGAATTCTTTTTCAGCATTTACATAAATTAAATTCATTTTTAAACGCTTCTTAAAAGTTTGAACTACTTGCACTTCCTCATTTTTTCTCAAAAGGCCAGTGTTTACAAAAATACAATAAAGTTTTTTTCCAATAGCTTTATTAAGTAATTGAGCAACTACACTGCTATCTACGCCTCCTGATAATGCACAAATAACCTTGTTATTTGCAACTTGTTTTCTAACATCTTTAATAAGCTGATTTTTTTGATCCTTAGAGGACCAATTTTTTTTAATTTTACAAACTAAAAAAATAAAATTACTTATTAATTTCTTTCCATTCTCTGTATGAGTTACTTCAGGATGAAATTGTACTCCATAATATTTTTTAATTTTATTTTCAACAATTGCAAATTTTGAATTAGTGCTTGATGCAACAACTTTAAAATTCTTAGGCAGTTTTGAAACTTGATCAGCATGGCTCATCCAAACTTGTTTGAATTTTTTATTTCCAAAAAAATTAGTTGTTAAAAGACTGTTATTTTTTTTATAAACATTAGCTAAACCAAATTCTCTATGTTTTGATTGTTTTACCCTTCCACCATTAAGTTTTGATAAAATTTGATGTCCAAAACATATTCCAAGAACAGGTATATCAAGTTGTAAAATTTTTTTATCAAATGAGTATTTATTTATTTGATAAACGTTTAATGGACCGCCAGATAATACTATTCCTTTAATACTGTTATTTATGTCTTTTAATTTTATTTTTTTGTGACTAACTATCTCTGAAAAAACACCTAATTCTCTTACTCTTCTTGCAATTAATTGAGTAAATTGAGAACCAAAATCTATTATTAAGATTTTGTTAAGATTTTGATCAAGACTCATTATTTTCAGGTTCTATATTTTTTAATGACTCTTGGATATCTTTGTTTTCATCACATAAATTTTTACAAACTTTTACAAACTTATCTGAAAGATCTTTGACTTTTTCATAATTAGATTTTTCTAAAGCAATTTTCATTAACATCAATAAAGCTTCTTCGTTATCAGGCTCAATTAAAAGTGTCGTTTCTAAATTGTATTCTTCTTTTCTTTGATTTTCTTCTTGGTTATAAATTTTTGCTAAATATAAATATGAGTTTGCATCTTTTGGATTAAAAACAATATTTCTCTCAAATAGAAAACGCGCATCTTCATATTTTTCTTTTTTATACAATTCTAAAGCTTCATTAAAAAAATTTTCTTTACTAAAAGACGTACTGTTAAAAAAAGCTGTTAAAAGTATTATTCCTGTTAATTTTAAAAAGTTACTCATTAATATTTACTATCGTTTTTTACCACATCTACATTATGAACCATACTTTCATAAAATCCAGCTTTTGTAATTTTCACAAATTGTGGTTTATTTCTTAATTTAATGATTGTTTTTGATCCAAGATAGCCCATGGAAGATTTCAATCCACCAATTAATTTATAAATAATACTCCCAACATCTCCTTTATATTTTACGAAACCTTCAACACCTTCAGGCACATATTTTGAGGAGTCTTTTTGTTTTTTTTGAAAGTATCTATCAGCTGACCCTTTATTCATAGCTCCAACAGACCCCATTCCTCTAAAACTTTTGAAAAGCTGTCCATTTTTTTTTATTAATTTTCCTGGGGTTTCGTTTGTACCTGCGAATAACGAACCTATCATTACAGCATCTGCTCCTGCAGCAAAAGCTTTTGCTAAATCACCAGAATATTTTATTCCCCCATCTGAAATTATTTTAACATTTTTATTTTTTAAACCACTTCTTACAGCTAAGATTGCGCTTAGTTGCGGAACTCCTATTCCAGCAACCAGTCTTGTTGTACAAATTGAACCTGGACCTATACCAATTTTAATTATATCTACTCCTAACTTTATTAGGAATTTTGCAGCTTCTGGTGTTGCAATATTTCCTGCACACAAAGCAATTTTGTTAGTTTTTATTTTTTTAATATATTTAATTATTTCGGCAACTTTCTTTGTATGGCCATGTGCTGTGTCTACTACGATTAAATCGACACCTTCTTTAATTATTTCTTTAGCTCTGATAAATTCATTTGGTGCTGCACCTACAGCTGCTCCAACAATTAGTTTTTGTTTTTTTACTTTTTTTATCTCTGATACTTGTTTGTTTATATCAAGGTTTCTGTGAATTACTCCAATACCCCCAGCTTTAGCTATAGCTATTGCCATTCTGCTCTCTGTGACAGTATCCATTGCAGATGATAAAAGTGGAATTTTAAGCTTTAAATGTTTTGTTAAAGATACACTAGTGTCAGCATCAGAAGGTAATATTTCTGAATACTTAGGAGCTAATGTAACATCATCAAAGGTAAGTGCTTCTTTTATGGGAACCATAATCTTTTATATACGATTCCTTTTAAATTAAAAGTCTCTATCGGATTTTTCTACAAATTATAAAACTTTCTTTTGAATCTTTTCTGCTAGATTTTGGTTTAAAAACCTTAACTTCTTTAAAATATTTTTTTCCCTCTGCGACGATTTCGTTAAATGTTCCTCCCATGAAAATTTTTGAAATAAAATATCCATTTTCTTTCATTAAATCTTTTGCAAAAAACATTGCCTCTTTGCATAGTTCTCCTGTTTGAATTGAGTCTATATTTTTAATACCAGTCGTATCTACGGCCATATCAGACATTACGACGTCAACTTTGCCGTTTATATATTTTTTAATTTCTTCTTGAGTTTTTTCTTCAGTAAAATCTCCTTGGATTTGAACGCTATTACCTATGGGTTCCATTTTTTTTAAATCTATGGATATCAATTTTCCACTTTTAGCTGCTTTGAGAGCATATTGTGACCAGCTTCCTGGAGCTGCACCAATATCAATTACTGATAATCCACCTTTAAAAATTTTAAATTTTTCATCAATTTCAATTAATTTGTAAGCTGATCTAGCGCGATACCCATCTACTTTAGATTGTCTTACATAGATATCCCTACGCTGCTTATTAACCCAGTTCTTGGATATTTTATTTTTTTTCAATTAATTATTAAATCTTAAACTTTTATTTAAAATTTTACCTGTAAGAGTTTGAATATCTATTTTAATATTCTTGTTTAATCTCATATCTTCCTTATCTTTCCAGATACCAGCAGCTAAATGCATAATTCCAATTTTATAATTAGGTAAATAAGGCTCTACCCATGTATCTTTATCCTCATCAAACTTTGGCAAAAGATTACTAGTGATCCAATTACAGTTTAATGGAAGGAATTCAGTTTCGACATTATCAACATACACAGACATATTCATCGCTAATTGTTCAGACCCAAATATTTCTCCACCTTTAAGTGTTTGTTTTAAATTTTCCTGCCATGAATTCCAGCACATAGAATTTTTTTCTAAAGAAAAAACACCGATATTGATGTGAGGAGCAAAGGCTAACTTTCTAGCTTTTTCTAAACTAATATTGGATTTTATTGCGTGTTTGAAATTTTGAGATTTAATAATTGCTAGTTTTCCAAAAACCCAATTTACTCTTGAAGTAATCTTGTAACCTGGTCCGATAGTTTGTGTAATTCCTAACTTGCCATTTTCACACGCTTTAAAATAAAGCTCAACTGATTGCCAATCATTGACCCAAGCATCACAATCAATCCATAAATATTTTTCATAGTTTGGAAAATATTTAGGTAAAAAAGCCCTAGATACTTGGCTCTTTAACCATTCGCGTCCTTTAATTTTATTATCTGGAACTTTTATATCCCACTCTGCTGATTTTATTTCATCTACTTTTGATGATAATTCAGTCTTTTGATCCTTTGATAAACCAGCATCCAAAATACATATTGCAACTTCAGAACTCTCTTTAAATCTTTTAATAGAGTCTATAAGCTCATTTAATA
This sequence comes from uncultured Pelagibacteraceae bacterium, assembly GCA_902619745.1. Taxonomy (GTDB): domain Bacteria; phylum Pseudomonadota; class Alphaproteobacteria; order Pelagibacterales; family Pelagibacteraceae; genus Pelagibacter. Next base: position 8,374 of record CACNFL010000011.1, on the reverse strand, counting down.
AAGGGAAATAATTTGAATCAGCTAATGATACAATGACATTTTTTTTCATCACAAAATATCTTCGAGATCGTCATCTTCATCTTTATAATTCTGATCTTCGTTTTGTTTTTTTAATTTTTGATAATGAACAAAACTGATTGGAAGCATACCTAAGTATATGATTGCACTAATAGATATAACGTTAAATGGATATATTAAAAGTAATCCAAAAAATAAAACTATTCCAAATAAAAGAAAAATGGTTGCTTTTCTTTGAATTACAATTTTTTTAAATGAATAACTTGGAAATTTACTGATCAGTAATAGAGATGTTACAATAAAAAAAACTGGAACAACAATATTATAATTTATAGTTATAAAATCGATGCTTGAAAGACTAAAAATTAATGGAGTAAGAACTAAGATACCTCCTGCTGGGGATGGAACCCCTTCAAAAAAATTATCTCTCCAAGAAGGTGCTTGACCTGTATTTACATTAAAACGAGCTAAACGTAATGCAACACAAATTACATATATTAAACATAACAACCATCCAAATCTTCCTAATGTATTTAGTTTCCAGAAATACATAATAAATGCTGGAGCTACTCCAAAACTTATCATGTCCGTAAGAGAGTCTAACTCCTTACCAACTTTTGATGTCCCTTTAATTAGTCTAGCTATTCTTCCATCTAATCCATCAATAAGAGCAGCAAACATAATTGCTATAATTGCAAATTCAAATTTTCCATCTAATGCAAATCTTATTGATGACAAACCTATACAAACCCCAATAAGAGTTAGCATGTTAGGTAAAATCACTCTTGCGTTAGTCTTTTTATCTGTAACAATTTTTAAATTGTTTTTTGGCTGTTCCATAAATTAATTTTTAGCCAGCAGTGTTTCTCCTGAAATTGCTGTTTGACCAACTTTAACTAGTGGTTCATAATTTTCATAATAAACATCCGCTCTACTACCAAATCTAATCATTCCAATTCTATCACCTTGACTTAATTCTTGGTTTTTATTTGTTTCACAAACTATTCTTCTTGCAACTAATCCTGCAATTTGAACAACTACAATATCATTCCCATGCTTATCTTTAATTTTATAATAGTTTCTCTCATTGTCTTCGCTTGCTTTATCTAAAGATGCATTTAAAAATTTACCTGGTTTATATAAAATATCTTCAACAATACCTGAGCACGGTGTTCTGTTTACATGACAATCAAAGACGTTCATAAAAATACTTATTTTTTTAAATTTTTTATTTTCTAGTCCAAGTTCTTTTGGACCATCTACCTCTTCAACTTTAATCACTTCTCCATCTGCAGGGCTTACTAAGTAACTATCATCTCCTATAATTGTTCTTTCTGGATCTCTAAAAAAATAATAAACCCAGACAGTTAGTAATATTCCTATTAATCCTAAAAAATTATTAATAATTAGAAAAATGATAGTTATGAATACAGCTATGACTATAAACTTGTATCCTTCTGTGTGAATTTTTGGAAATATCTTACTAAACATATTCTTCTATTTGCTAATTTTCGATTAATATGTATATAAAATGATCAAATTCAATTAATAAGATAATTTTTATTTAATGAGCAAAATCAAGGTAAAAAACCCAGTTGTTGAGCTGGATGGTGATGAAATGACTCGTATTATATGGGAGTTCATCAAAAATAAATTAATCCTTCCATATATAGATCTAGGCATTGAATACTACGATTTAGGCATGAAAAGCAGAGATAATACCGATGATCAGATTACGGTCGACTCTGCAAATGCTATTAAAAAAATTGGTGTTGGAATTAAGTGTGCAACGATTACACCTGATGAAGCGAGAGTAGAAGAATTTGATTTAAAAAAAATGTGGAGATCTCCAAACGGAACCATAAGAAATATAATTGGAGGAACGGTATTTAGAGAACCAATTATTTGTAAAAATATTCCAAAACTTGTTCCCTCTTGGACTGACCCGGTGATTATTGGAAGACATGCTTTTGGTGATCAATATAGAGCAACAGATTTTAAAGTTCCTGGAAAAGGAAAAATGGAAGTGAAGTGGACATCTGAAGATGGAAAAGATGAAATTAAATATGAAGTATTTAATTTTACAGGTCCTGGTGTGGCTTTATCAATGTACAATTTAGATAAGTCTATTGAGGACTTTGCAAGATCTTGTTTCAGTTATGGGTTAATTAAAAAATGGCCTGTTTATATGTCTACAAAAAATACAATTCTTAAACAATACGATGGAAGATTTAAAGATATTTTTCAAGAAATTTTTGACAAAGAATATAAGAGTGAATTTGAAAAAAATAATTTGACTTACGAACACAGGTTAATTGATGATATGGTTGCATGTGCAATGAAGTGGAGTGGAAAATATATTTGGGCTTGTAAAAATTATGATGGAGATGTGCAATCAGATACTATGGCACAAGGTTATGGATCTTTAGGATTGATGACGAGTACATTGTTAACTCCAGATGGAAAAGTAATGGAAGCAGAAGCTGCTCACGGAACAGTAACTAGACATTATAGAATGCATCAACAAGGAAAAGAAACTTCAACCAACCCTATCGCGTCAATTTTTGCTTGGACTAGAGGATTGGCTCACAGAGGTAAATTAGATGGTAATGAAGAACTGATCAAATTTGCACAAACTTTAGAAAAAGTTTGTATTGAATGTGTGGAAAGTGGATCAATGACAAAAGATTTAGCAATTCTTGTAGGTCCAAATAGTAAATTCTTGACCACAAATCAATTTTTAGATGAAATTGATGGAAATTTAAAAAAGAAATTAAACTAAACTCTTAAGCTTTTCAAAAGCTTCTTCAATTTTTGACTGGTCTTGTCCACCAGCTTGGGCAAAGTCTTTTCTTCCACCACCGCCTTTACCACCAATTATTTCAGATCCAACTTTAACAAATTGAACTGCATCAAACTTGTTAGTTAAATTGTCAGTTACGCCAACAGCTAATCCAACCTTGTCATCTTTATTTGCAAATACAACCACAATACCTTCACCTAAATCTTTTTTACCTTTATCTACAAGTTTTCTTAATTCTTTTGGAGGTAATCCATCTATTTTTTGAAGTCTTAACTTAACTCCATTAATTTCTTCGTCTTTAATAATATTTTTAGATTTATCCTCTAAAATTTTATTTACTGAGATAGTCTCTAATTGTTTAGTTAAATTTTTAATTAAAGTTTTTTGATCAGCTTCTTCCAAAGTTGGCTTTCCACCAAGTTTTATAATTTGCTGACTTAAATCTTTAATTGTTTCCTCATCTTTTTCTGCAGATAGGTTTGATAATTTCTCTTTATTTTTTAAATATTCCTCTAATTGTTTGTCTCTCAAAGCCTCAATTCTTCTAACCCCTGCAGCAATTGAGGACTGACTGACAATCTTAAATTTACCAATATCACCTGTGTTTTTAACATGTGTTCCACCGCATAATTCAGTCGAAAAATACTTACCTTCCTCGTCTCCCATTGAAAGAACCCTTACTTCATCCCCGTATTTTTCACCAAATAATGCTAAAGCACCATTTTCAACTGCCTCATCAGGTGTCATTAATCTAGTTTTAACCTCAGATTTTTTAGACACCATGTTGTTTACAAATTCTTCTATTTTATCAATTTCTTCATTCAAAATTGGCTTCATATGACTGAAATCAAATCTTAATCTGCTTGGCTCTACTAATGAGCCTTTTTGAGTTACATGAGTTCCTAGAACTCTTCGTAAAGATTCGTGTAGCAAATGAGTGGCTGAATGATAAGCACGAGTATTATCTCTTCTTTTCACATCAATTTTTAACTCTACACTTTCTTGTAGTTTTATAGATCCACTCTTAACCTTTCCATAATGAACAAATAAATCTCCAAGTTTTTTTTGGACATCAGTTACTTCAAATTTAAAATCATTTGATACTATTTCACCAGTATCACCAACTTGTCCACCAGACTCGCCGTAGAAAGGAGTTTGATTTACTATAATCATTCCTTCATCATTTTCTTTTAACTGATCTACCTCTTTATTATCTTTTAAAAGAGATAACACGACACCTTCAGCTTGATTGGTTTCGTATCCTAAAAATTCAGTCGCTTCTAATTTATCTTTTATTCCAAACCAAATATCTTCAACCACCGCATCTCCAGAACCTTTCCAATTTTTCTTAGCTAGTTCTCTACTTTCCCTCATTAAAGATTGAAACTTTTCAGTATCAATTGACATAGATTTATTTCTTAAAATATCTTCTGTCAGATCTAACGGGAAACCATAGGTGTCATATAATTTAAAAGCTACCTCACCTGGTAGTACTTTATCTATTTTAGATATTTCATCATTTAAAATTTTTATTCCTCTGTCTAATAGAATTAAGAATTTTTCTTCTTCCATTTTTAAAGTTTCTTTAATTAAAGACTCTGCTCTAACTAACTCTGGATAGTTGCCTGACATTTCATTTTTAAGTGTGTCAAACAAATTATAAAAAACTGGTTCCTTAGATCCAAGTAAGTGGGAATGTCTCATCCCTCTTCTCATAATTCTTCTGAGAACATATCCTCTTCCTTCGTTTGAAGGCAAAACTCCTTCAGCAATTAAAAAAGAGCTTGCTCTTAAGTGATCAGCAATAACTCTAAAACTTGAAAGATTAGATTTATCTGATTTAACTTTTACAATTTCAGATGCTGAGTTAATTATTTTTTTAAAATGATCTGTTTCGTAATTATCATGAGTACCTTGTAGTAAAGCTGCTATTCTCTCAAGTCCCATTCCAGTATCAACAGATGGTTTTGGAAGATTTATTCTTTTATCTTTTGTAACTTGTTCAAATTGCATAAAGACTAAGTTCCAAATTTCTATAAACCTATCTCCATCTTCATCTTTAGACCCTGGTAATCCTCCAGGTAAATGATCACCATGATCAAAGAATATTTCAGAGCAAGGTCCACAAGGACCTGTCTCACCCATTGACCAAAAATTATCTGAAGTAGCAATTCTAATTATTCTATCATCGCTAAAACCCGCTATTTTCTTCCAAAAATTAAAGGCTTCATCGTCTTCATGAAACACGGTTACATAAAGTCTATTTTTATCTATTCCAAAATCTTTAGTAATTAAGTTCCAAGCGTAGTTAATTGCTTGTTCTTTAAAGTAATCACCAAATGAAAAGTTTCCCAACATCTCAAAAAAAGTGTGGTGCCTTGGAGTGTAACCAACATTTTCTAAATCGTTATGTTTACCACCTGCCCTTACACACTTTTGTGATGTTGTGGCTCTTACATAATCTCTTTTTTCTAATCCTGTAAATACATTCTTAAACTGAACCATTCCTGAATTGGCAAACATCAATGTAGGATCATTGTTTGGAACCAGATTACTGGATTCTACAATCTTATGATCGTTCTTTTCAAAATACTTTAAAAAAGTATTTCTTATTTCATTTAAGGTTTTTTCAGCCATATTTGATTTATATAGCTTTTTTATTTTAAGTAAATTAGTGATTAATTTTTACGTTACCTTGAGTTTCGTTGGCACTAGTTGTCTCAATCCACACCCATTCACCATCATGATCTCTACAAGCTGTATTATCATACATATTATATTCAGCTCTTCTAACTAAAACCTCAAGGTAAGTTCTGCAAAAATATCCTTCTAAATTAATAAAAGTAGTTTTTGGAATGATGTAGCCTTTGTAAGATCCACTTTTCCATACATGTTTCTCTCCATCTGGCTTAGTTTCTAGTGCAAGCATTAAATTCTCTGTTGCTCTCTTAACATTAAAATTTGTCATTTTACTATATAATCTCTCTTCCAAACCCTCATGTTTAGCAAAAGACTGTCCGTTAAAAATTGTAAATAAAATTAATACAAAAAGCCCCAACTTAAATTGGGGCTTTCCGAATTTTTTTATAAATAATTTAAGCATCGATATCCGCCTCATTAACAACACCATCATTATTTATATCTAGATTTACTGTTTCCCAGCCGCTATCAACACCGACACCTGGTTTAACATTTTCAATTGTTAAAGTTAACTCTGCTTCAGTAGTTGTAATGTTATTAGTAGCGTTAACTATATCAGTTTCAAGATTAGCTATTTCATTTGTTGAATTTGCTATCTCTGTTTCTAAAGTAGTTATCTCACCTTGAACAGTATTTAATTGAGTCTCTGTTGTAGCTATTTGAGCATTTAACTCTGTAGCATTATTATTAAGAGCATCAATTTGTTCTTGAATACCAGCAACTTCTTCTTCAGTTAATTCAGTATTATTTAACTGAGTATTAAGATCAGTTATTTGATTATTTAAATCTGTTAACTGATTATTTAAAGTTGTTGTTTCAGTCTGTAGAACAGTTATTGTTGCAAGATTTCCATCAATAGTTTGATTATTTAAGTTAATTTGATTATTCAAAGTTCCAATTAGCTCATTATTTTGAATAATTTGATTATTCAAATCAGTTATTTGGTTTTGTAAATCAACTATTCCTGTTTCGTATGGATTACCAAAGTTTGCTTGTAAGGCACCAACATATGCGGGTAGACCCTGAGCTTTAGCTATTTCAACATAAGTTGAAACTCTTTGTCCATGATTTACAAAATCTTTAGAGTAAACCTTATCGCTAACCCATCCGCTATTGACTAAAGATACACTTTCATTTTTAACTAACTGTTTTGATACCTTGTTTAAATCCTCGATAAACTTATCATCAGCATCAGATATTCTATTTGCTAACTTATCTTCTACTTGCTGAATTTTTTTATCAGGATTTTTAGCTTCAACTATTTTTTCAGCAGCTTTTTGATATTTATCTTGTGCTTTAGAAATATCTTTTGCATATTTTTCAAAAGCCTTACCAATTTTTTTATCTACTTTTTTGGTAAACTTAATTTGTTTCTCTGCTTCTTTTTCTGCCTTCTTTGCAGATTTTTCTGCTTCTTTGCTAGCATTATCTGCTGCTTTTTCTGCTTCTTTGCTAGCTTTCTCTGCTGCTTTTTCTGCTTCTTTGCTAGCTTTCTCTGCTGCTTTTTCTGCTTCTTTACTAGCTTTCTCTGCTTCCTTAGATGCTTCACTTGATGCTTTTGAAGAAGAAGAATTATTATTTCCCTGATTTCCATTGCCACCAGAATTCCCCTTACCTTTACCTTGATTAGCAAAAGCTACAGATTCAAATTCAGAAATATCAGTCAGTTTAAAAAGAATTGGACTGTTAATAAGTGAAAATGAAAAAATTGTAGCAATTACTAATTTTAAAGACTTGTCAAAAAGTCTATTATATTGCTTATTTTTCATGTTTTTTCTCCTTTATTAACATAGACGAATAAAGTCTTTAATTATTCGATCGAATAAATACTTTATTTGCTCGTCTAATATAACATTAGACTAATATAATTATTTAGTCATATGAATGAAAAAAACAAAAAAGAACTTATGATATTAATGCCTAAATTAAGGAGATATTGTTACGCTCTTACAAACGACAAAGAGAGCGGAGATGATTTATTACATGACTCTATTGTAAAAATTTTAGCTAAATTTGATTTTCTCAAAATAGACAACTTTCAAGCATACATCTACAGATTAATCTCAAACACTTGGAAAGATAATTTAAGAAAAAAATACACCAGAAATGAAATTTCAATAACATCTAAAAATATAGAAAATGATCCAGCATTATCTATTAAAAACGATGACAATTTAGATTATATCTCAACTAAAGATAGTGTATTTGAAAAAATAAATAATTTATCTGAAAAATTAAAAGAAACTTTAATATTAGTTACAGTTCAAAAAAAAAGTTATAAAGAAACTGCAGATATTCTAAAAGTGCCAATAGGAACAATTATGAGCAGAATACATGAAGCAAGAAGAATTTTAACTCAAGTAAATAATGAATTCAATAAAGAGAAGAAATTATGAATATTGACGATATTAAATTACAATTATATGTGGATGGAGAATTAGACGCTAAAGATATTAGTGAGGTTGAAAAATTTATACAAGATAATCCCACTGCTAAAAAAAAAGTAGATGAATATAGGCAGATTAATAATTTATTATTTGAAAAATACAAATCTATAGAGCAAGAAAATATTCCTCAAAGAACTATAGACCTTTTAATCAAAGAAAAAAAATCTATTTTTCAAAAATTGTTTGATTATGAAATTAAATTAGTAAATGCTTTAGCTGCAGCTTGTGTGGTATTAATTGTTTTTACAGTAACAAATTATAATTTTGATAATAAAAATCTAGATAATCTTAATGTGAAAAGTAAAACATCTATTCTTAATGAATTAGGTAATATTATTGGAGAAGAAAATATATCTACTCTAACTTCTAATATTAATCAGCTAAATATTAAATATAAGACTAAGAG
>CACNFL010000010.1 GCA_902619745.1 uncultured Pelagibacteraceae bacterium | reverse complement strand
ACATTGAAGGAAAAAAAAATAATATTGAATTAGAGTGTTCGTTAAAATGGAATGCCGGATATACAGAAGATATATTCCCATATACGAATAATATTTATCAAAAAGATGGTGGAACTCATTTGTTGGGCTTTAGAAGTGCATTAACTAGGGTAGTTAATAAATATGCCAATGAAAATAATTTATTAAAGAAAAATAAACTAGCAATCTCAGGTGATGATATTAAGGAAGGTCTAACTTGTGTACTTTCAACCAAAATCCCTGATCCAAAATTTTCATCTCAGACAAAAGATAAGCTAGTTTCATCAGAGGTAAGGATGATTGTGGAAACATTAGTAAATGAAAAATTATCTATTTGGTTTGATCAAAATCCATCCATTGCAAAAATTATTTTAGCTAAAGTTATTCAAGCTGCAATGGCTAGAGATGTTGCTAGAAAAGCAAGAGAAAATGTACGAAGAAAAGGAGCTCTTGAATTAAGTGGACTTCCTGGAAAATTAGCTGATTGTCAAATTGGTAAACAAGAAGGAACTGAATTATTTATTGTAGAGGGAGATTCGGCTGGTGGATCTGCCAAACAAGGAAGAAATAGAGCAAATCAAGCAGTTTTACCACTTCGAGGAAAAATACTTAATACTTATGTAGAAGATTTTAATGTAAAAAAAAATGGTAATGGCAATGGAAATAGTTCCGATCAAAGAACAAAAGCTTTGTCCAAAATGATTTCATCAAATGAGATTGTTACCTTAATTAATGCTCTAGGTTTAGACCCAAAAGCACAAGAGATTGATTTAAAAGATTTAAGATATGGAAAAATTATTATTATGACGGATGCTGATGTAGACGGATCCCATATAAGAGCTCTTCTGCTTACTTTCTTCAACAACGCTCCATTTAATAAATTAATTGAAAATGGTCATGTTTATTTAGCGCAACCACCGTTATTTAAAATTAACAAAGGCTCAAAAGGAATTTATATAAAAGATGAGAAGGACCTAGAAGATTACATCATAAATAATAATAAAGATTTTAAAAAAATTAAAAAGGGATCTAAAGATTATTCGAAAAAAATTGATGAAGAAAAATCAAAAATGAATATCCAAAGATTTAAAGGTCTTGGGGAAATGAACCCAGAAGAATTATGGAGTACTACATTAGATCCAGAAACAAGAAATTTACTACAAGTACAATATTCAAAAGATTTGAAAAAAGATCAAAGTTTAATTCATACTTTAATGGGTAACGATGTAGCATTAAGAAAAGATTTTATAGTTTCTAATGCTATAAATGTTAGAAATCTAGATATTTAAAAATGAAGTTTTTCGAAACTTCAAAATATCATTCTTTTAAAAAATCAACTTATATAACACTTAGATGGATCGGAATTATTGGACAACTAGTTGCAGTAAATTTTGTATTTTTATTTTTAAATCCTAGTTTTGATTTTATTACTTCAAATATAGTTATATTTTTAGGAATATTAAGTAATTTATATTTAATATATATTTATAAAAAAACACAATTATCAGATAGATCTGCTTTTATCTTCCTGCTTATAGATATTTTGCAATTAGGTATCCTTCTTTATTTATCAGGAGGTATAACCAATCCATTTGTAATTTTCATATTAATACCAAGTGTTTTTTCCTCATCAAATTTAAGCTTAAGAACTAATACTTTGTTAGTAATCTTGACAATAATTATAATCGTATTTTTAACTTTTAGTCATCAAGATTTGCCAATTAATATAAATAGTGATTTTCATAACAATCATTATTTTTATTACTCTATCCCAGTTTCTTTGATTATAGCTTTGGTATTTTTAAATTATTTTGCGATGACTTTTGGTACACAATCTAGATTAAGAAAAGAGGCATTAGGAAAAATGGAAGAGGTAATGGCTAAAGAACATGAGCTTTTATCTTTAGGTGGTCAAGCTGCTGCTGCAGCACATTCTTTAGGTACACCACTTTCGACAATAACAATAATTACACATGATTTAATGAAACAATTTAAGGGGCAAAAAGACTTAGAAAAAGATATAGAGTTATTGAATAGCCAGGTTGAGCGATGTAATGAAATTTTAAAGAGATTAACTTTAAATCCTGTGGAAGAAGATGAATTTATTGACAAAGATATTAATATTCGAGATTATTTGCATGAAATTATCTCTTCATTTAAGGAAATAAGTAAAAAGGAATTTATCTTTAATTTTGATCAAGACTCAAACCCAAAAAAAATAAGTAAATCTATTGAAATAGTTTATGGGTTAAGAAACTTCATAGGAAATGCCAATAAATTTGCCAAAAATTCTATTTTTATTAATTTAAAAAGCGATAGTGAATTTACAGAAATTACAGTTGAGGATGATGGCAATGGTTATCCAAGAGATATTATATCAAAAATTGGAGAACCATATTTAAAATCAAATTATTCAAAAGATAAGTCTAAAGAGGGGTTAGGTCTAGGTTTGTTTATTGGTAAAACTTTATTAGAAAAAAATTTTGCTTCAGTTAACTGTAGAAATTCTAAAACACGTAATGGTGCTGAAGTTGTTATTAGATGGAATAATAAGGAATTATTCAATATTTAGTGATATTTATTTTTTGTTTCAAATAATGAGCTTAATTGAGAAATCATAACATCTCCTAATTCATTTACATCAGTAATTTTGATCGCTCTATTATAATATCTTGAAACATCGTGACCAATTCCTATAGCCAAAACTTCAATATCTGATTTATTTTCAATAAATTTCACAATCTTTTTTAGATGTTTTTCCAAAAAGTCACCCGAATTTACAGAAAGAGTTGAGTCATCTACAGGGGCTCCGTCAGAAATAACCATTAATATTTTTCTTTCTTCTTTTCTCTTTTTAATTCTATTATAAGCCCACGATATAGCTTCTCCATCAATGTTCTCTTTGAGCAATCCTTCTTTAAGCATTAGCCCTAAATTATTTTTTGCCTGTCTCCAATGAGTATCTGCTCCTTTATAAATTATATGTCTTAAATCATTCAATCTTCCGGGTGTTTTAGGTTTAGAATTTTTAGTCCATAATTCTCTACTCTGTCCACCCTTCCAATTTTTGGTTGTGAAGCCTAAAATTTCAACTTTAACAGAGCACCTTTCTAATGTTCTAGACAAGATATCTGCACAAATAGCTGCAATAGTAATTGGTCTTCCCCTCATAGATCCCGAATTATCAATAAGTAGAGTCACTACTGTATCTTTAAAATCTAAATCTTTTTCTTTTTTAAAAGATAAAGAATTATAAGGGTCCATTATAATTCTTGGAAGTTTTGAACTGTCTAATAATCCTTCCTCTAAATCAAATTCCCATGCTCTATTTTGTTTTGCAAGCAATTGTCTTTGAAGTTTATTAGCAAGTTTAGTTATAATATCTTGAAAGCCGATTAATTGTTGATCTAAATTTCTTCTTAGTTTTGTTGCTTCATCTGCATTTTCTAGATTTTCAGCTTTTACAACTTCATCAAATTGAGTTGTAAATATTTTATAATCTAAATTGATATTATCTATTTTTTTTTGAGCTACTTGTTCTGAACTTTGTTCATCTGACTCTGTGTCTGACAACTGTTCGTCAAAGTTAAATTCGTCAACACTAAAATCAGCATCTAATGAAGCCTCAGATACATTTTCATCTTTTTCATCTTTATTATCTTCTTTGTCATTATTTTCATCTTCATTTGATGGATTATCTTGTCCTTGATCCTGATTTTCTTCTTTTCTTTCATCTTCATCTTCACTTTGAAAAATGTCCATTTCTTCCAATATTTCTGAAAACTTTGAACTATAAATGTTTTGATCTTCAAGATTTTTAAGTAAAAATTCTTTATGTTTTTCTATAGCTTCCTCAAAGTCTTTTTCCCAAAAATTAAGCATTTTTGTTGTTAGAGGATTTAGCTTAATTTTATGAAAATTCTTAAGCATATATAACTCGAATGCCTCTGATACAGAAACATCCTCTTTAGTTTTTAATTGATCTTTGCGTTTACGATTTATTATTTGATGATAATTTTCTTGAAAATTTTTCTCAATTCCTTTTAACATTTTTCCTCCTAGAGTCTCATAACGTATTTTTTCAGCAATATTATAAAGAGATCTAGAAGATGTATTTGATGGAAGGTTTTTTTTGTAAATTGTTTCATTACAAAATTTTTTTTTCAAAGCAGAGGAGTCTGTTTCTGCACGTAATCTTATAAAATCAGCTGGACTAGTTAAATTATCAATCTCCAGAAAATTAAATTCTTTTATTTTTTTTTCTTCAGAATTTTTTTTTTTTACATCAAAATCATCAGCAATTACTTTTGCGGTAGAAGTTAAAGCAATTTTGAATTTTTCTTTTAAATTATTTTCTTTAGTGCTCATTAGATTTGAACATTAATCAAAGATTCTGGCAACTCTTCACCAAAGCATCTTTGATAATATTCCGCGATAGTATTTTTTTCAATATCATCACATTTATTAAGAAAAGTTACTCTAAAAGCGTAACCAGTGTCTTTAAATATCTCTGCATTTTCTGCCCAATGTAACACCGTTCTTGGGCTCATCACTGTTGAAATATCTCCTGCAATAAATCCTTTACGCGTTAAAGAGGCTACTTTTATCATGTTAGCAACCTTTTCTTTTCCCTTTGCGTTATTTAAGTTTTTATTTTTAGACAAAACAATGTCCATTTCTCTATCTAGGCTAAGATAGTTTAAAGTTGTAACAATATTCCATCTATCCATCTGACCTTGGTTAATTTGCTGCGTACCATGATAAAGACCTGTCGTATCACCAAGCCCAACAGTATTTGAAGTAGCAAATAATCTAAAAAATTTATTTTGTTTAATTACTTTGTTTTTATCTAGTAATGTAAAATTTCCCTCAGCTTCTAAAACTCTTTGAATTACAAACATTACATCAGGTCTACCAGCATCATATTCATCAAAAACAAGTGCAACTGGATTTTGTATAGACCATGGTAAAATTCCCTCGTTAAATTGAGTTACTTGTTTACCATCTTTAAGAACAATCGCATCTTTTCCAATCAAATCAATTCTACTTACATGACTATCTAAATTTACACGGATACAAGGCCAATTTAATCTTGCAGCTATTTGCTCAATGTGAGTAGATTTACCAGTACCATGATATCCTTGAACTAAAACTCTCTTATTATAAGCAAATCCTGAAATAATGGCTAAAGTAGTATCTCTATCGAACTTGTAGTTCTTATCAATTTCAGGAACATACTCATTCTTTTTTGAAAATGCGTCTACTTCCATTTCTGAATCAATTCCAAAAGTCTGTTTTAATGAAACTTTAATATCTGGTTCTGTGTTAAGATTTGGTGTCAATTTTTTCTCTATAGGTATTTTTTAATTGAGTGTAAGCCAATGTTATAAGTTTAAGTTTTTCCTCGTATTTTTTATTTCCAGAATTCATATCAGGGTGAAATTTTTTCACAAGTAATTTGAATTTATCTTGTATTTTCCTCCACTTTAAACCCACAGAAACTCCCAATATTCCAAAAGCTTTTATATCTTTATGATCGAATTTAAATTGACGCATATGATTATAATCTCCATTTATTTTTTCTTTATCTAGCTCATCTCTTAAAGTTGTATTCCATAATACTTTGAAAAAATTATCTGAAGAGCTAAAGCTTTGCGTGGGTTTGTGCCAAGTCATGTCAGATTTTAAAAAATCCATTACTTGGTCATCATTCATTCCTGAAAAATAGTTCCAATTTTTATTAAATTCTTTTACATGCTCAAGGCAAAGCATTCTAAATTTTCTGCTATTATCTTTTTCAACTGGCGCCTTATATTCACCTATTTCATTACAATTATTCCAGTCACAAATATTTTTCATGATATATAATAACATATATGGATATAAATGAGTTAATTACAATTGTAAAAAACAAATTATTAAATCAAATAAATATTGAAAGTATAAATATTGAAGATAAATCTTTTCTTCATAAAAATCATAAAGGAAATCAAGAAGGAAAATATCATTTAAAATTAATTATCGTTTCTAAAGAACTAAAAAAAATGAATAAAATTGAAAGTAATAAAAAAATTTACAAGATTTTAGATCAAGAATTAAAAGAATTTATCCACTCAATCCAAATTTTAATTAGTTAAAAATTTTTTCAGAAATAAATTCAACTTTTTTTTGGAGTATTGTTTGTTGAAGATTGGCTTACCAATTTTTTTTAACAAAACTAAGTTAATTTTTTCAGAATTATTTTTTTTATCTTTGATCATAAAAGATAAAATCTTATTTAAATCTTTGATAGAAAAATATTTTTTTATAGAAGAAGGTAGTCCAGAATTGTCAATATGATTTATAATTAAATTATATTCACTTTTACTAAGCATGTTTTCCTTAGAACTAAAACTCAGTGCCGTTTTCATTCCAAGTATCACGGCTTCACCATGATTTAGTTTATGGCTGTACCCTAAGCCTGCCTCATAAGCATGGGCAAATGTATGGCCAAAATTTAATACTTTTCTTAATGCTATCTCTTTTTCATCTTTTTCGACTATCTTTTTTTTAATTTTACAACTTTCATAGATAGCTTTTTCAATAAATGGAGATGAAAGATTTATAATCTTTTTAAGATTTTTATTTAAGAAACTAAAAAATTTTTTATTATCAATTAATGAATGCTTCAATATTTCTCCATATCCACAAATTATTTCTCTTTTCGATAAAGATTTAAGAAATTGAATATCTGAGAGAACTAGTGATGGTTGATAAAAGCTTCCTATTAAATTTTTACCATATTTAGAATTAACTCCAGTTTTTCCCCCGATTGATGAATCAACTTGAGCTAAAAGGGTTGTTGGAATATTTGCAAACTTAAGGCCCCTTTTAAAAAGACTAGCTGCAAAACCACTTACATCGCCTGTAATTCCTCCTCCTAAAGAAATCAAAACATCATTTCTTGAAAAGTTTTTATTTAATAAAACTTCTAGAATTTTATTTACGCTATTAATATTTTTATTTTTTTCACTAGCATTAAAAAATAACACAAAAATACTTTTATTTTTAAAAGACCTTTTAATATTTGAGACAAATTTTTTTGGAACATTTTTATCAATAACAATCAAACATTTATCAAAATCAATTGAATTTGATTTAAAAATTTTTGATATGCTTGAAGTTAAATCTGATCCAATAATTATTGGATATTTTTCGGTTTTAGTTACTATATTTAATCTAGTTTGTTTCATAAATTTTTACAATTTTATTTACTATTTCACTTTTAGTAAGATTATCACACTTTATCTCATATAAAGCTTTAGAGTAAATGTTAGATCGTTTCTTAATTAAATCAATTAACTCAGTATCGGTTGCATTAATCGCTAATGGTCTTTTTTTACTGTTTTTAATTCTATTTAACAATGTTTTATCATCCCAATTTAGCCAAAAAGATAAATGATTTTTTAAAATTTCTTTTCTAATATTGTTATTTGTAAAAGCCCCCCCACCAAGTGAAATCACAGTAGAGTTTAATTTAAGTTTTTTTAAAGTTGTTTGTTCCTCAATTTTTCTAAAATAATTCTCACCCTTAACTTCAAAGATTTTTTTTATTGTCATATTTAAATTTTTTTCAATTTCTTTATCGATATCTACAAAATTTAATTTTAATTTCTTAGCTACTAAGGATCCAATAGAGCTCTTACCAGAACCCATCATCCCCAAAAAAACTAGATTTTCTTTTAATTTCATAAGTTTCTTTATTGAAAAAACATAAATATGTCTTAATTTGAAATTATCTAAAAGTATATGCAATTCATTAAAAACACAAGTTCAGGCAAAGCAAGTATCATAGGACTTGTGATTAAATCTATAATCGGATTAGGGGTTATTTTAGGTATTATTTTTTTTCTAAGTACAATTGATTTTCCTGCACCTAAAAAAGAAATTGAAAAAATTATTCCAAATGAAAATTTTAAAATTGTTAAATAAGAAAATTCTTTTAATTAAATTAGTTTGTCTTATTTTTTTTACACCTGCGATTGCAGAAGAGAAACCGATTGATATTTGGAATATGGAAAAAAAAGATAATCAAGTTATTTCAGAAACAAATATTTCAAGTGAAAATTCCAGTGACACTACTCAGAATAGTGTTTACGAACTACAAACAAATAAACAAACAGATACAATTAAACTTGATAAAGAATTTTCATCAAAAGAAATTAAAATTGTTGGATTATATGATCCTAGTGAATACGGTTTGAGTATGGATATGTGGTCAAATTCTGATGGAACTAAATTAAAAAATTTATTTCAGAATATTAATAAGTTTAATCTTTCAGAGGATGCATCTGATATAATGCACATATCTTTATTAACCAATGCTTATTCCCCAACTAAAAACATTACCGAGCAAGAATTTATGAGCTTTAAATCTGATTGGTTAATAAAAGATGCAAACTTAGAATTAATAGAAGAATATTTGATAAAAAATCAAATAATAAATTTGCATCCAAATTTAGCAAGATATTTGGTAGATACTTATTTATCAGAATCAAACGTAAAGAAATCATGTGAGATTTTTTCTAAAAATTCTGAACCTATTCAAGATGAATATCTGTCAAAATTTAATTTATATTGTTTGATCAATTATGGAAAAAATGAAGAGGCACAACTTATTTTAGATTTAAAAAAAGAGTTAGGTTTTGAAGATAGTTATTACGAAAACAAAATAAATTATTTATTTGGATATTTAGATGAGGCAGATAAAGAAATATCAATAAATTCAATTTTAGATTTTCATTTAGCTCATAGAACTAACCCTGAGTTTTCTTATGAACCAAGTGAAGATACACCTAAAATAATTTGGAAATATCTTTCAGCTGCTAATTTACTTTTTAAAATTCAAGATATAGAGATTACTGATGTAGAAAAAATTTCTACAATAGAAAAAGCTGTTAATGATAAAAATTATTCTGAGGAGGAGTTATTCGAATTCTATAAAAAATTCCAATTTAATATTAATCAATTTTTAAATGCAAAAGAGGCACATAAATCTCTATCTTCAATCGAGGGACGTGCTCTTTTATATCAAAGATCTCTTTTAACTGAAGAACCAAAAATTAAATTAGAATTTATAAAGATATTAAAGGATCTATTTATATCTGATGATATTGGTAATGCCTTTGATTTGGAATTAAAAAAATTTTTAAGTGAAATTAATGTTGAGGATGTGCCCTCAAATTTTACAACATTTTATAATAGTAATTTAAACAAGAAAGAGACAGCAGACAAAAAAATTAAATATAATAGTAAAATTTTACATCAATCAAAACTTATAAATTATTTCAATGGGGACTATGCAAAATCTAAAATTGAAGAGGATCTAGAGAAATTTTTAAAGAAAATTAAAAAAGATAAAAAATATTTTTTATCAAAAAAAGATATAATTTTTCTAGAGGCACTTAAATCTGATGGAGTTGAAATTTCAAAAAAATATGATGGTCTTTATGAGATAAAGCAATCAGAAATGCCTGCCGATATTCAAACAATGATAGATAATAATGAGATTGGTGCTGCATTGTTGAGAATAATTGAGGTAATTGGACCTGACAAAATTGAAAATATTGATGAAGATACAGTTTATTTTATTATCAATACTTTAAATCAATTAAATGTTGATTTAATTAGAAATAAACTATTGTTAAAAGTTCTTCCTTTAAAAGTATAAAAATTATAATAAAATCAAGTTATGGCTATCAGAACTATAATAACAGAACCTAATAAATTACTTAGACAAATTTCTAAACCCGTTAATGGTGTTGGTAAAGAAGAGCAAAAATTAATGGATGATATGCTTGAGACAATGTATGACGCAAATGGAATTGGTCTCGCGGCGATACAAGTTGGTGTACCAAAAAGAATTATTGTTATGGATATAAGCAAAGATGAGAATAAAAAAGAGCCAAGATATTTCGTAAATCCAGTTATTAAAAATAAAGATCCAGAAAAAGCAACTTATGAGGAAGGATGTCTTTCTGTGCCAAATCAGTTTGCAGAAATTGATAGACCTAGTAAGTGTGAAGTAGAATATCTTGATTATGATGGAGAAAAGAAATTGCTAAAGGCCGATGGTCTTCTGGCAACATGTATTCAGCACGAGATGGACCATTTAGAGGGAATCCTATTTATTGATTATCTTTCAAAATTAAAAAGATCAATGATAATTAAAAAATTATCAAAATTAAAATCTACCTCTGTAGAAGCTTAATCAATGCTAAAAAAAATAGTTTTTATGGGTACTCCCATGTTCGCTGTTCCAATTTTAAAATCACTTTATCAAAATGGATATCCTATTTCTTGTGTTTATACACAACCACCTCAAAAATCTAAAAGAGGTCAAAAAATTAACAAGTCACCAATTCAATTAATTTCAGAGACTTTAAATATAGAATTTAGAACACCAAATTCATTAAAAGAAAATTTAGATGAATTAGAATATTTTAAATCTTTAGAAGCAGATTTGGCAATAGTTGTTGCTTATGGTCAAATTATACCAAAGTCATATTTAAATTTAACTAAAAAAGGATTTATTAATATACATGCATCTATTCTTCCAAAATGGAGAGGTGCCGCTCCTATTCAAAGATCAATTATGAATTTAGATAAAGAGACAGGAATTAGTATTATGAAAATAGGGGAGGAACTAGATACAGGACCGGTATGCAATGTTTATAAAATTAATATAGAAAACAATTTAAATGCTGAAGATATTAATGAAAAGCTATCAAGTTTGGCTGCAGAGAAAATTTTAGATAATATAGATGATATATATGAGGATAAAGCAAACTTTATAGAACAAGATCACTCATCAGCTACATACGCATCAAAAATTCAAAAATTAGAGGGGCAGATTAATTGGAAAGAAGACGCTAAAATTATAATTGGTAAAATAAATGGACTTTATCCAGTTCCAGGTGCTTATTTCATGTTTAACGGTGAGAGATATAAAATATTAAAAGCAGAAATTGGACAAGCACAAGGAAAACCAGGTGAGGTTTTATCTGACCATTTAGAAATTTCATGTGGAGATAAAAAATCAATAAAAATTAAAGAAATACAAAGACAAGGAAAAAAGCCTCAAAGTATTGGAGAATTTGTTTTAGGAACACAAATTAAAAAGGGTTCATTTTTATAATGAATAGATACCAAATACTTATTGAGTATGTAGGGACAAATTTTAGAGGATGGCAAATTCAAAAAAAGGGCCCAACAATTCAAGGATTAATTCAAGAAAAATTATCAAAATTATTAAAAGAAAAAATTATTTTACATGGTCAAGGAAGAACTGATGCAGGGGTTCATGCATTTGAGCAATCTGCACACTTTGATTGCAAAAATAAAATAACGGATAAAATTAAATTTCTAAAATCCATTAATCATTTTTTAAATTTAAAGGACATTGCAATTAAAAATATTAAAAAAAGAAATAATAAGTTTCACGCTAGATTTTCAGCAAAACAAAGAATTTATAAATATTTTATTTTTAATCAAATAAGCCAACCAATAATTGAAAAAAATAGAGCATGGCATGTTCGTAGGCCTTTAAACTTAGAATTAATGAAAAAGGGTGCAAAAAAGTTATTAGGAACTAATGATTATTCAATTTTTAGATCTTCAAGCTGTCACGCTAAAAGTCCAATAAAAACTATTAAATCAATTAAAATTAAATCATCAAAAAATAAAATTGAATTTCAGTTTAGTTCTCAATCATTTTTACAACACCAGGTTAGATCTATGGTTGGTTGTTTAAAATACTTGGGAGAAACTAAATGGGATTTGAAAACTTTTGAAAAGAGATTTAAGTCAAAAAAAAGAACACTGTGTGCTCCTCCAGCACCACCAAGTGGTTTATTTTTATTTAGAGTTCTTTATTAATTTATTTTTATTGCTCATAGCAAACTTTTTATTTATTCGCCATCTAGACTCAGCTCTTACAATATAGCCGCAACAGTTTTTTGATCTACATTTACAAGGAAATTGTTTGTAGTTTTCATCATAACCAAATCCATAATCACAGGTAAACTCCTCACCTTTTTTAATATCTTTGATTGCTTTGACCCAAATTTTCAATCCCTTTCCATCGTAATCACAATTATTATCACAAGAATGGTTTATTAGACCCGCGGTATTCCATGGAAAATCTCCATCTAGATCGTATCTTTTATTTATTGTGAATAAATATATTGGTTTACTATTATCGTATTTATCAGAATCTTGTGTTTGTTTTTTTGTTATAAGTTTTCCGACATAGTCAATTATTTTGGTTCCCTCTTTAATGTCACGAGTTGCATAAAGTCCTCTACCTTTATTATCAATTCCAGACTTTTTTATTTTATATAATTTCATGAAGATTTTATTTAGAGTTTTATTAAGATTTATCAATTAAATTCTAAAAGAGCATCAACATGTCTTTTAGTGCTGTCTCGAAGTGCGTTTAGGTCATAACCGCCCTCTAAAATTGAAACAACTTTTCCATTACAAAACTTTTTAGAAGTCTCTAATACTCTTTTAGTAATAGTAAAATAATCCTCTGTTTTTAAATTAAATTGAGCGAGAGGGTCATCTTCATGGGCGTCAAAACCAGCACTGATTAATATAAATTCTGGATTAAACTCCTCTAATTTTTTCAATACACGGTCAAATACGTTTAAATATTCTTCTGAACTTATGCCAGCTGGCAAAGGTATATTAAAGATATTGTTAAATTTACCTCTTTCTTGTTCAGAACCAGTTCCTGGGTAGTAGGGATATTGGTGAGTTGATATAAAAAGAACATTTTCATTTTCATAAAAAATATCCTGTGTTCCATTACCGTGATGTACATCAAAATCTATTATTGCAACTTTTTTATATTTATATTTTTTCAACAAATAATTTGCACCAATACTCACTGAATTTAAAATGCAAAAACCAGCTGCTTTATTTTGTGAACTATGATGTCCAGGAGGTCGAACACCACAAAATGCATTTCTGAATTCTTTTTTTTCTACTCCATCAATTGCAGCAATTATTGATCCAACTGCATCGAAAGTTGCATCTTTGCTTCCAGGTGAAATGATTGTATCACCATCAAGTGAAGAAAAACCTTTTTTTGGGAAAGAACTTTTTACTAAATTTAAATAATTATTTTCATGTGTGGTTAATAGAATATCATCTGAAACTTTAGATGGTTTCTTCCATATAAGATTTTTATAATTAAGTTTTTTAAAATTTTCTACTATTACTGATACCCTTGCTATTTGTTCTGGATGCCCAGGACCTGTATCATGATTTTGAGATGTATTTGATGTAATTAAGCCAGTTTTCACTTAAAGTAATTATCTAAGATTTTAGTATAAATTAAAGTTAATCTTTTTAAATCAGATAAGGACACACATTCTCCTACCTTATGCATAGTTTTTCCCACTAATCCAAATTCTAAACATGGAGCTATTTTTCTTATGAATCTAGCATCTGATGTGCCACCAGTTGTTGATAATTTTGGTTTAATTTTAGTAACTTTTTTAATTGTATTTTGAATCATAAATGTAGTTTTGTTAGGTATAGTTAAAAAAGCTTCACCAGAAACACTATATTCAATTTTATATTTTGATTTATTTTTATTACAAATTTGTTTAATTATTTTGTTTATTTTATTCTTTAATTTGTAAGATGTATGTTTGTTGTTAAATCTAATATTAAAAGAAGCACTAGCTAATCCTGGAATTACATTATCAGCTGAATTATCAATATTAATTTTTGTTATTTCCAAATTTGTAGGTTGAAAATCCTTTGTACCTTTATCAAATTTAATTTCTTTTAACTTTTTTAGTATTCGAACTAAAGCTGTTGATGGATTGTTAGCTCTATTTGGGTAAGCTACATGACCTTGAATACCAATTACAGACAATTTTCCAGTCATACTACCTCTACGACCAATTTTTATCATTTCTCCTAATTTATTTGGATTTGTAGGTTCTCCTACTAAGCAAAAATTTATTTTTTCTTTTCTTTTTCTCAAATACTCAACAACTTTTTTTGTTCCATTAATTGCAATTCCTTCTTCGTCCCCAGTAATTAGAAGGCTAATAGACCCATCAAATTTTTTATTTATTTTAGAAAAATTAATTACCGCAGTAACAAATGCAGCTATTGAGCTTTTCATATCATTTGCACCTCTGCCAATTAGGTATCCTTTCTTAACAGCAGGTTTGAATGGATTAACAGTCCAATCATTCAAATTACCGGGTGGTACCACATCTAAATGACCTGCATAACAAAAATTTGGACTTGCGGTACCAAGTCTTGCGTAAAGATTTTTTACAGGATAACTATTTTTATCTTTAAACTCGAGAATTTTAGTTTTAAAGCCGATTTTTTTTAATTTTTTTTCTAAAAATTTAATAACACCGGCATCAGTTTTTGTAACAGATGGAAACCTAATTAGCTCTTTAGCTAATTGTAATTCATTTATTGTTGGCATTTTAATCTCTTAAAAGATCGTTAACTGATGTTTTAGATCTTGTTTTTTCATCAACTTGTTTAATTATTACTGCACAATACAAAGATGGCGATTGTGGATTGTTTTTATCTGGTAAGGATCCTGGAACTACCACTGAATAAGGTGGAATTTTTCCATAAGTTATTTCACCAGTTTTTCTATTAACAATTTTTGTTGATTGTCCAATATACATTCCCATACTAAGAACAGAGCCTTCCCCAACTATTACGCCTTCTACTACTTCAGACATTGCTCCTAAGAAAACATTATCTTCAATAATTGTTGGTAATGCTTGAGCAGGTTCTAATACACCTCCAACTCCAGTGCCAGCTGAGATATGACAATTTTTTCCAATCTGACAACAGCTTCCAGCACGACTAAACGTGTCCATCATCGTCCCTTCATCAATATATGCTCCGATATTTACATAACACGGCATCAAAACTGCATTTTTTCCAACAAATGATCCTTTTCTTACTGGTGAATTAGGCACCATTCTAAAACCAGCTTTTTCATGATCTTCTTTTGTCCATCCTGCTGTTTTTCCTTTAAGTAAGTGAGATTTGTCATACCAACTACTGTATGGACCATTTAAATTTTCCATTGGATACATTCTAAAACTTAACATGATAGCTTTTTTTAGATGTTGATGAGTAACCCATTCACCATTGATCTTTTCAGCTACTCTCGCTTTTCCGCTATCTAAATCTTCAATAATTTGATTAACAGCATCCTTTAAAGATTTATCTGAATTTTGGCTTACTTGGTCTTTATTTTCCCAAGCTTCATTTATAATTTTTTCTATACTCATAATTTTATGAGTTTTTTAATAACCTTATTTCTTTTAAAAATAAAGAAAGATTTTCTATTTTGTAATCAATGTATTCTTGTTCAGACTCTTTTTTGCCCCAGTATTCGTCATTGATTAACCAAACTGTTTTTGCTCCTCTTTCTTTTCCAATAGATAAGTTTTTCGCGATATCTTCAATGTAAAGTGTCTCAGTTGGATCAATTTGAAATTTTTTGACCATCAGATCAAATGCTTTTGCCTCAGGTTTTGGACTGTACTCAGCATCAACAATGTCAAATACACCGTCAAATTGATCATCAATTCCTAAGTGAGTAGTAATATTTTTAACATGTTCTTTACTACCATTTGTAAACACAAATTTATTTAGATTAATATTTTCAAGCTCATTCCTTAAAGCAGTATCTTTTTCTAAAAAATCTAAATTAATATCATGCACGTAGTCTAAAAATTCTCTTGGAGGTATATCGTGATGTATCATTAAACCATTAAGACTAGTGTTATATTTATGAAAATAATTTGTTTGTAATTCTTTTGCCTCTCTTAAATCTACATTTAATTTATTTGAAATATATTGAGTCATTTTTTTACTTACTTGACCAAATACTCCTTCAAGATCACTATAGAGTACCCCATCACAATCAAATAATATATTTTTGATATTCTTTAATTCTTTCATTGTCTTATTAGGGTCCCAGAGCCCTTGTCAGAGAATATTTCCCATAAACACGAATGTGGCTTTGTTCCATTGATTATACCAACTGCTGTTACACCATTATCTACGGCGTCTAAGCAAGCGTTTATTTTAGGTATCATACCTTCTGTAATAGTTTCATCTTTAATCATTTTAATAACCTCAGATGAAGAAATTTCCTCTATTAATTTCTTATTTTTATCTAAAACACCATCAACATTCGTCATTAACAATAGTCTTCTAGATTTTAAAGATTTTGCTATAGCCATCGCAGCTGTATCTCCATTAATATTAAATGTTTGGTTCTCCTTACCTAATCCTAATGGAGAAATTATAGGAATTTTATTTTGATTAATTATATTTAATATTTTTTCATTATTAATCTCATTTGGTATTCCTACAAATCCTAGCTCTTCTGCTTCTGGTATAGTTTTTATAACATTATTATTTTTTGTGTGAATAGAGATTGCCTCTGTGCCTTTGTCTTTTAAAGAATTAACAATGTCATTATTAAAATCAATCAAAACAGACTCAACAATATCAATTATATTTTTGTCAGTTACTCTTAGTCCTCTTATGAATTTTGATTGAATATTTGATTTTTCTAGCTCTCTTTTAATTCTAGGTCCACCACCATGAATTACTACAGTTGCAAGGCCTAATTTATTTAAAACACTAAGATCAGTTATAAAATTATTAAATACGTTTCTATCAATTAAAACATTTCCACCATATTTAATTACTATTAAATCATTTTTATATTTTTCAATATATTTATTTACTTCATTAATTGGTGGCCCATCTTTAGGTAATATCTTTTCAAGGTCCATTTATTATTTTTTAATTAGGTTACAGTTTTAACTGTTGTACGTTTCATTATTACAACCTGCTGAGCCATTGTTAAAATGTTATTAACTGTCCAATAAATTACTAGTCCACTTGGGAATGGTGCAAGAATTACTGTTAAAAATAATGGGAAGAACATAAATATTTTTGCTTGCATTGGATCTGTTGGAGCGGGATTTAACTTTTGTTGCACCCACATTGATACTCCCATGGCAACTGGCCATGCTCCAATTACAAGGAAAGAAGGTACGTCATAAGGAAACAATCCAAATAAATTAAATATAGAAGTAGGATCCTTAGCACTTAAATCTTGGATCCAACCATAAAAAGGCATATGGCGCATTTCTATCGTTACAAATAAAACTTTATACAAAGCAAAAAATACAGGTATTTGAATTAGAATTGGCAAACATCCAGACATGGGATTTACTTTTTCCTTCTTGTAAAGAGCCATCATTGCTTGTTGCAATTTCATCTTGTCATCTTTGTGTACTTCCTTAAGTCTTGCCATCTCAGGCTGAAGAGCCTTCATTTTAGCCATGCTTCTGAATGAAAAATTTGCAAGTGGAAAAAATGCTACACGAATACAAACAGTAACAGCAATAATTGCCAATCCATAATTACCAAATATTTTAAAGAAATATTCTAAAGCAGTGAACAAAGGACGTGTTAAAAAGTATAAGAAACCCCAATCAATCGTAAGATCAAATTTATCAATTTTTAATGATTCTGCGTATCCATCAATTACATCAACTCTCTTTGCAGCCACTATTACTTGCAAGTTTTCTTCTATAGAGGAGTTTCCAGTTAACTCTAATGGTTCTGTTGTAACAAAGTTTATTCTATATTTATTTTTGTAATCCATCGTAGTTTTAAATTCTTTTTCTCTTGGTGGAATTAGAGTTGATATGTAATATTTATCTCCTAGACCTAACCATCCTTTTTGGGCAGTTCTTGAAAATTTTTTCTCTTCAATATCGTCATAATCTTCCTCAATTAATTCTTCATCTAATGTAGCTATAGGGCCTTCATGAAGAATGTAAAAATCGGTTAAACCCTCCGGAATTTGATTTCTTATAATTTGTCCATAAGAATAGAAGTCATAGTTTTTATCAGTAGAATTTATAACTCTTTGTTTTATTGTGAATAAAAACTTATCGTCTAATGCAATTTCTTTTTCAAAAGTGATGCCTTGATCATTAGTCCAACTTAGTTTTATAGGAGATTGATCAGTTAATTTATTATTTCCAGAAACTGACCAAATTGAATCTGCATTTGGAATATCGATATTTTTATCAGTAGTTATAAAACCACTTTCTATTATATAGCCTTCTTTAGAGCTTCGTGGTGCAAGAAATTTTACTTTTTCATCACTTTCTAAACTAACATTATATTTTTTGAAAGTTAGATCGTCTATTGCGGCTCCTTTTAATGAAATAGATCCAACAATACTTTGGTTTTCAAATTGAATTCTTTCACTTTGTTGTAATGCTTCTTCTCGCGAAATTTCGGTTACATTTTCTTTTTGATCAAGACTAGGCGCATCTGAATTCTGTGCAGTCTTAGTTTTTTCGGTTAAATTTTCTTTTGTTACAGGAGGTGGTGCAAAAAATAGCGAGTATAATATAATTACAGCAGCTGATAAACTTATGGCAGCAATTATATTTCTAGTTTCCATTATTTATTATCCTTCATTTCTTTTTAACTGGATCAAACCCTTCTCCACCCCCTAAAAATTTTATTGGATGGCAGGATAAAATTCTTTTTATACTAATTAATAATCCTTTAAAAAAACCGTATTCTTTTAAAGCATCTATGCTGTATTCAGAACATGTTGGTAAATATCTACAAGAATGACCCAATAATGGACTGATCAAATATTTATAGGCTTTGATAAATTTAATTAAAATTAAAGTAAATATATTCATTATTTTATTTTTGCAAAATCCTGAAAAAGAGTTTCTTTTATAATTTTGTATTCACTATTTAGCATAGAAGACTTAGCTATAACAAGAAATGAATAATCAAAGTTTATCTCTATTTTTTTAACAGCCTCATTCATGATGTTTTTTAATCTTCTTTTAATTTTATTTCTCTTTACTGCATTACCAATTTTTTTTTTAGTTACAAAACTGATATTTAGTCTTTTTTTATCTTTATTTAGTAATTTTCCAAAAAAAATACTTACGTATTTATTGGTAATTTTTTTTTGTTTAAGTAAATTTTTAAATTCTTCGTTTTTTGAAAGAGCAAGTATTTTGCTTTTCATTATTCTATACAGAAACAGTTAGTGATTTTCTTCCTCTTGCTCTTCTTCTGGCCAAAAGCTTTTTACCACCTTTAGTTTTCATTTTTGAACGAAAGCCGTGTTTTCGAGCTCTTTTTTTATTAGAGGGTTGATAAGTTCTTTTCATAATTAGATTTGATATAGTTTTTTATAATTTTTGCCCCTTTATATTAGTAATAATTAAAATAGCAAATAGAAGATTAAGCATTAAAATAAGAAGAATCATGGAAAATACAAAAAAAATTAAATTATTTATTGGTTTGTCTTATTTATTAATTGTTTGCTTATTTTTGTATTTCTTTTTTTCAAAATTTAGTCTCTCAGAAATCACATCTTATGATTTTCTAAGAGATAACCAATCTTATTTTTTTGAACTTAAAAAATCTAACTTATTTTTAATTTCTATTATTTTTTTAGCATTAACTATTCTTTGGGTTTTCCCCTTTTTAGGATTTGGATCCCCAGTTGCTATAATGGGAGGTTTTATATTTGGAAAATGGATAGGTACATTTGTTGTTGTTTTAGGCTTGAGTATTGGTGCTACTTTTTTATATATTTTTGGAAATTATTTTTTAAAACAGCTTATTAGAGAAAAGTTTTTAAATAAGTTTCAAAACTTGGAAATAAGATTTAAACAATCTGAATTTATTCATTTATTAATTTACCGTTTTATAGGTGGTATACCTTGGCAGCTGAGCTGCCTGTTACCAACCTTATTTAATGTTAAGGTTATAAATTTTTTCTTTGCTACATTGATTGGAATAATTCCTCAAATTTTTTTAGCAGTTTCTATTGGTAGTGGATTAGAAAAAATTATAGACCGAAATGCTGAAGTACCAGGAATAACTGATATAATATTTTCACCTGATATATATGTTCCTATTTCAGCTTTCTTTATTTTAATTCTGATTACGATATTTTTGAGAAAGTTTTTTTATAGAAATTAGTGGTGCTCCCACCCTGTACTGACCAGGGAACTAGTCATTACCAATGACTTGTTATACCATTTAACTACAGGAGCTTAGAGACAAATTGTATTTTATTGATAATAAAGCATTTTTTTCAAATTATTGCCTTAATTTTTTGATGAATATGATTTATATCTATTTTAGGAAAATGTTATGGGAATTCATTACGACTACAAATCAACTAAAGGTAATAAGCTTATGGAAAAGCAAGCTAAAAGAGAGAGAAAGCTTGCTGAAAAAAAAGCTAAACGTTTAGCTAAAGAAGGCCCAAAAAAAGAAGAGGAAAAAGCACCTGCACTAGATCCCAATAAACCAATTTCCTTGGATTTCCTGACCAACCCAAACAAAGAATGAGTTCAAAAGAAAAAAATGAGCGTTTAAGCTTGGCGCTTAGAAAAAATTTGAAGAAAAGAAAAATTTTCCAAAAAAAAAATAAAAAGAAAAATAAATAATGTCAATTCAACCTGATTCTTGGATTAAAAAAATGTGCAAAGAACACAACATGATAGAGCCATTTTTGGATCATCAAGTTTCCGAAGGTAAAATTTCTTATGGATTAAGTAGTATGGGATATGATGTTAGAATCTCAGATGAATATAGAATTTTTACCAATGTTAATAGTTCTTTAGTTGATCCAAAGAATTTTTCTGATGATAATTTTATAGAACGAAAAGGACCACATTGTATTATTCCACCAAATTCATTCGTTTTAGCTAAAACAGTAGAATATTTTAGAATACCAAAAGATGTTTTATGTATTTGTGTTGGAAAAAGTACTTATGCAAGGACAGGAATTATTTGTAATGTTACTCCAATTGAAAATGAATTTGAGGGTAATATTGTAATTGAGCTAAGTAATACAACACCTAATCCTGCAAAAATTTATTCAAATGAGGGAATAGCACAATTTTTATTTTTCAAATCAGATACTCAGCCAGAAACAACTTATAAATCAAAGAACGGTAAATATCAGGGACAAACTACAATTCAAGTTGCGAAAATTAAAAAGTAATTTATGGATAAATTTCTGATTAATGGCCCTTGTAAAATCAAGGGCAATGTTTCAATTTCAGGTTCGAAAAATTCATCTCTACCGATATTAGCTGCAACACTATTATTTGATAAACCTGTGGTTATCAAAAATTTACCAAGAGTTAGAGACATTAATACAATGTTAAATTTATTAAAGTCTCTTGGTTCTAAAATAATTTTATCAAGAGATAAAAAAACAGCAAAAATTATAAATAAAAAAAATATGAAAACTTTTGCTAGTTATTCTTTAGTCAAAACAATGCGTGGTTCTATTTTAGTTTTAGGTCCACTTATTTCAAAATACCGTAAATCTAAAATCTCTTTACCTGGAGGGTGCTTAATTGGTGCTAGACCAGTTAATTATCATCTTACGGCATTAAAAAAACTTGGTATGAAATATGAACTAAAAGATGGATATATTTTAGCAGAATCAAAAGGAAAACTTAGCGGAACAACTGTAAATTTTCCAAAGATAAGTGTTGGGGCAACTGAAAATTCTATTATAGCAGCATGTTTAGCAAAAGGAAAAACAGTTTTAAAAAATTGTGCAATAGAACCTGAGATTAAAGATCTTACAAATTTTTTAAATAAAGCTGGAGCAAAAATAAAATGGACAGGAAGAGTTTGTAAAATTATAGGTGTAAATTCTTTAAATGAAACTGAATATTCTGTAATGGCTGATAGAATAGAAGCAGGCACATTTTGTGTAGCTGCAACACTTGCGAAAGGTAATTTGCAAATAAATAATTTAAATCCTAAAATTATTAGTACAGAAATAAAATTACTAAAAAAAGTTGGTGCTAAAATAAAAACTAGTGAAAATAAAATTTTAATTAAAGGACCAGAAAAAATAAAATCAATAAAAAGTATTAAAACTAAAGAGTTTCCAGGCATTCCTACAGACCTTCAAGCACAATTGATGGTTTTAATGTGCAAAGCAGATGGCAAAAGTTCAATAACTGAAAGTATTTTTGAAAATAGATTTATGCATGTTGCAGAATTGCAAAGACTGGGAGCAAAAATAAATATTAAAAATAATACAGCTACGATAGAAGGAAATACTAAATTCATCGGTGCCGAATTAATGTCTAGTGATCTAAGAGCTTCTGTTGCTTTGGTTCTGGCAGCTATAGTTTCTAATGGTAAATCATATATTAACAGAATTTATCACTTAGACAGAGGTTATGAAAAAATAGAAAATAAATTAAAAAAAATAGGTGTTAAAATTAAAAGATTAAAATAGTGAATAAATATTTAGCAAAAATAATAGCAAGTGACCAAGAAGGGTTACAGATGATTTCAGCTTGTAGTTCAGGGGCCAAGGTTAAAATTGGCGATATAAAATATCTCGCATCCAATAAGGTTTTTTTATTATCAATTGAAAGAACCAAGGTTGAAAGTGATCAGGAAGATAAAAAAATCAATAGCATTTGTAGGTTTGATTTTGTTGATAAAGTAAGATCAAAAAACATTGATCAATCAAATCAAGAAACAGTTTTAGAACTAATAGGTTTAGATTATTTGAAAAATAATGATGTTTATGAAATAAATCTTATTTTTAATAACAATGCTCATATTGCTTTAACTACAGAAACTATTGAAGCAAGATTAGAGGATCAAAGTGAAATTAAATAGTTATGAAGATAATTAATAGTAAAAATAAAAATTTTGATAAATTATTAGAGAATTTGCTTTTACAGAGAAAAAAAAAAATTCAATCAGATTCTGTTTCTGTAACAAATATAATTAAAGATGTTAAAAAAAATGGAGATAAAGCGTTATTAAAATACGAGAAAAGATTTAATCAAAACAACATAATTATTCCAAGCTCAAAACAAATAAAAAAATCTATAAATTCACTTGATAAAAAAGTAAAGAAGGCAATCGATACGGCTTATAATAGAATTTATAAATTTCATTCACTTCAAAAAATTAAAAATATTTCTTATACAGATAAATTAAAAAACAAACTTGAATATAAATATGTACCTTTAGAGTCTGTTGCAATTTATGTTCCTGGTTCTACTGCTTCATACCCATCAAGTGTGTTGATGAATGCTATTCCAGCAATTGTTGCAGGTGTTAAGAGAATAGTTATGATTAATCCAGGTTATAAAGGAAAACAAAATCCAGCCGTATTATACGCTGCAAAAAAATGCAAAATTAAAGAAATTTATTCTATCGGTGGCCCTTCTGCTATTGCAGCAGTATCTTATGGGACTAAAAAAATTAAAAAAGTTCATAAAATAGTTGGTCCAGGAAACGCCTATGTTGCGGCTGCAAAAAAAGAAGTTTTTGGTGTTGTTGGAATTGAAGGTATGACCGCAGGTCCTTCTGAAGTGACTATCGTTTGTGACAAATTCTCAAATCCTGAGTGGGTTGCAAGTGATTTAATTGGACAAGCTGAACATGATATTCTTGCACAATGTATTTTGATTTCTAAAGATAAAAATTTGCTAGATAAAGTAAAAATTGAAATTACTAAACAATTAAAAGAAATTCCAAGAGCTTCTGTTGCAAGAAGAAGTCTAATTAACAATGGAATTCTTATGTATATTTCTTCAGACGCTAAAATAATAAGTGTTGTAAATAAAATTGCACCAGAGCATTTAGAATTAAATATTAAAAATTATAAATCGTTAGTTCCAAAAATAAAAAATTCAGGATCAATATGTTTAGGAAAATATGCAGTGATGGCAATGACTGATTATAATGTTGGACCAAACCATGTGTTGCCAACTAATGGTTCTGCAAAATACTCAAGCGGTATAAGTGTGAATGAATTTTATAAAAGGATTTCATACATAAACTTATCAAAAAAGGGTATTGAAAGTCTTGGACCATCAGTTATAACACTTGCAAATTACGAAGGTTTGGTTGGACACGCCCAATCTGTAGTAAAACGAATAAGGAGAAAATAAATTTGTCAAAACAAGACTTACTGGAATTTAAAGGTACAGTGATAGACCTGCTTCCTAACGCTATGTTTAGAGTAAAATTAGAAAATGGACATACCGTTACTGCTCATACAGCTGGTAAGTTAAGAAAAAACAGAATTAGAGTTCTCCAAGGTGATAATGTGACAGTTGAAATGACACCTTACGATCTTACTAAAGGAAGAATTATCTTTAGAGGATAAATAAGGCTGAGTAGCTCAGGAGTAGAGCAGAGCCCTGAAAAGGCTTGTGTCGGAGGTGCGAATCCTTCCTCAGCCACCACAAAAAGTTTCATCTTGAAATAATCTTAAAAGAAATTAACTTTAAAAGATAATAAATAACAAAAGGACTAAGAAATAAGATGAGCACACTACAAGGAAAAATTAAATGGTATAATGGTAAAAAGGGATATGGCTTCATTGAAAGAGATGATAAAGAAAAAGATGCCTTTGTTCACGCTTCAGCGGTAAAAGCTGCTGGTATGAGATATCTCAATGAAGGTGATAAACTTGAATTTACATTAGAAGATGGTCCCAAAGGTCCTTCTGCAGTTAATTTAAAAAAAATAGACTAATTCAGAAATAATTTTAAAGGGCGTTTTATCTATCAAATAGATAAACGTCCTTTTTCTATTTATACCTTGAATATTAATTATTTTTGTCTAAAAGACTGCTCATGAATATAAATATTACATACAGAAAGACTTTTAGAAGTACTCACAGAAACTGTTTCCATAGCCAGTAGGCTATTTATTTATATTATAATTTTAAATCCACATAAAATAAGATAAAAACAAAGAGGATAAGCCCGGGTGGTGTAATGGTTAGCACGGAAGTTTGTGGAACTTTAAGTTTGAGTTCGACTCTCAGCCCGGGTACCAAAAAATGAATAAAGAAAAAAAATTAATTCCTGGATTACCTTCAGGATTTGAAGATCGTTGGGATAAAAAACTTCTTCTCAAAAAAAAGCTTTTAAAAGCTATTGAGAATAATTTTATTAAATTTGGAGCAGAGGCTCTGGAAACCCCTTCGTTTGAGATAAGTGAAAATATAGGATCTTTTTTGGCAGAAGATGACGCTAATCCTATGTCTGATGTATTCTCATTTGAGGATGGAGAAAAGAGTATCACTCTTAGGTATGATCTTTCAAGCCCACTAGCTAGATTTGTTGCTCAAAATAATCAAGAGCTTCCATCAATCTTTAAAAGGTATGCTATTCAAAATGTCTTTAGAAATGAGAAGGCTGGTAACGGAAGGTACAGAGAATTTATGCAAGCAGATTTTGATATCGTGGGAAACGTTAATCCTGCGCAAGCAAATTCGGAGCTTTGCAATTTAATATCAAGTACTTTGTTAGATTGTGGTCTAAAAAAAGATCAATTTACAATCAACGTTAGTAACAGAAAAATAGTTCAAGGATTAATTGATGATTTAAAAATATCAGAAGAAAAGCAAGCAAAAGTAATTAGGGCAATTGATAAATTAGATAAACCAGGGTTTGGTTTAAAAGGTGTTGAAGATCTGCTTAAAAAAGAGAGAAAAGATATAAGTGGTGCAATCACTAAGGGTGCAGATTTAAACGATGAACAAGCGTCTGAAATACTTAATTTTCTAAAAATTAAAGATTTAAAAGAATTAAAAGAAACATTAAAAAATCCATTGTCTCAAGAAGGTATACAAGAATTAGAACAAGTGTTTGAAGTATTGGGTTACAGTTCAAATTTAAATCAGGTCAAAACAAATTTTACAATTATTAGGGGATTGGCTTATTATTCAGATTTCATTGTTGAAACAAATCTAAATTTTAAAGTTACAAATAACAAAGGCAAAGAGGTCGACATAGGCAGTATTTGTTCTGGAGGAGCCTATGCAAAATTAATCTCGAGATTTAAAGGTGTGGATATTCCAGGCACCGGAATTAGTTTTGGAGTTGATCGGTTGTTATTTGCTTTAATGCAATTAGATCAAATAAAAGTAGATAGTCAAAAACCAGTTTTAGTTTGTGTAATGGATGGAAAATATCTTAAAAATTACTATGAAATTTTGAATTTATTAAGAAATAATAATATCAATGCTGAAATTTTTTTGGATACAAAGAAAAATTTAGGCAAGCAACTAACCTTAGCAAATAAACGTGAGTTGGATGTTGCAATAATATGTGGTGAAAATGAATTTAATGAAAATACAGTCACGATAAAAAGCCTTAAAGGTGTCAAGGGTGAAAACAATAAAACATTTCCAAAAGAAAATTTAATCGATGAAGTCAAAAAACTTATCTGAAAGTATCCTTAGATCAGTAAAATCTAAGGGTTTTAAATATATTGATTTACCTTCAGTAATTGAGGCTAATCATATTGTTCAAAGATCAGGAGAAAACTTTAGAAAATTTATCTTTTCTTTTACCGATCAAAATGGAAGTGAGTTGTGTTTAAGACCAGATTTAACAATTGCATCTTGTTTAAGATATTTGGAAAATAATTTAAAAGGTAAGGAAAAAATTTTTTATAGCGGTCAAGCTTATCGAAAATCACAAAATAAAAAAGACTCAATCATTAGAAATCAAATCGGATTTGAAATTTTAGGATCTAAAGATGAGAAAAATGACGATAAAGAAATTATAAACACATCTCTTAAATCACTTCAAAATATCAAATATTCGTCTGGAACACTCACTATTGGAAATGTAGAAGTATTTAATTTGTTAATATCAAAATTGGATATTCCAAAGAGATGGAAGCTAAGATTAGCCAGACACTTCTGGAGAGAAGAATATTTTAACGATTTATTAAAAAGATTAGAATCAAATTCAGATGTTGATCCAACAATTGTAGAAATAGATAAAAAGCGTTACGTGAAAATGCTTAAAGAAGATTTATCAAATGTTGTGGCAGGAAGAACAATTAATGAAATATTAAAAAGATTTGATCAGAAAATAAAAGACCCCAGAAGAGCCAGTAAAGGAAAAAATGTTTCAAAAATAATAAAAGATTTTTTAAAAATTAAATGTCCGATAAATAAGGCAGCAATTGAATTAAATAAATTTTTTAAAAAAAACAGAATAAATTTAGCTGTAGATCAAAAATATTTTCCAATTTCAAATAACAAGGTTTCAAAATTAAATGTGGTATTTTCTGCATCCTTTGGAAGACAATTAGAATATTACACCGGAATGGTTTTTAAAATTGATATTAAATCTAAAAACTCATTAAAAAATATTATTAATGGTGGTCGTTATGATGGTCTAATTTCTGACTTAGGATCAAAAAAACAAACCCCAGCAGTAGGTGCTGCTTTAAATTTAAATTACTAATGACAAAGAATATTTTAAATATTGGAATTCCAAGCAAAGGTAGACTTAGAAAAGATGTTTTAAATATTTTTAAAAAAAATAAATTAAACCTTATTTCTGAAAGAGGAGAAAGAGATCTTTTAGGATCAATAAAGCAATATAAAAATATTAAGATTTTATATCTTCACGCAAGAGAGATTATCGAAAGACTTGGAGACGGATCTTTGGATATAGGTTTTTCTGGTTTTGATTTGTTAAAAGAGAGTGAAATAAATACTCAAAAGAAAATTAATGTTTTAAAAAGATATAATTTTGGTAAGGCCACATTAGTAGTTGCAATTCCAGATCCATGGATAGATGTACAAACTGTTGCAGATTTAGAGGAAATTGCATTTGAATTTAAGGATAAAAAAAAGAAAAGATTAAGAGTGGCAACAAAATATCCAAATTTAACAAGGGAATTTTTGTTTTCAAAGGGCGTTACCCAATTTAAATTAATTGATAGTTTGGGGGCAACTGAAGCTTATCCCTTCACAGGCTCATCGGAAATAATTACAGATATCACATCTACTGGAGAAACTTTAAGAGCAAATAATCTTCGTATTTTAAAGGATGGAGAAATACTTAGATCAGAGGCTTGTATGATGATTTCTAGGTCATCAAATAATAAAATAGGCCTAAGAAAAATATTAAAATTACTCTCTAAAAATTAAGTCTTTCCAATAAATTAGTATAATTTTGATAATATCAAGATTTCTAATAATTGCATAAAGCGCAACAATAACACAAATAATGAAGAATATTTTTAATACTAAAATTAGTTCCATAAAGTATTTTTAAATATTTAAATACATTAATCAAATATTTACTATAAAATAAAAAAATTAGAATCATGGATACTATATTATTAATTTTGCTAGTTTTATTGTTGGGAGGTGTTTTAGCTATTCTTTATCTAAATTTAAAAACTAGGCCTAATCAGGAAAACGAAAATAAAGAGGTTGAAGAAATAGCTAATTTAAAATCAGAAATTTCAAGTTTAAAAGATACCTTAAATACTACGATCAACAGCTCACTTGGTGCAATGTCGACTTCGTTTAACAACCTATCAACTGGGGTTACTAAAGATATGACTGAAACTTTAACCAAGGTAGAAGAAAAGGTTGGTAATTTTAACCAACAAGTACAATTGTTAAATCAAAGCCAAGAGGGGATAACTAAAATTTTAGCTGGTGTTAAGAAATATGGAACTCTTGCAGAATTTAGTTTAGACGCTCTTATTAAAGATTTGCTACCAGCCTCTCAATTCATGACGAATGTAAAAATGAAAGAGGATACAAGTGAAAATGTAGAATTTGCGATCAAACTTCAAGGAGATGTTTTGGTTCCTGTAGATAGTCATTTTCCAGTAGAAAAATTTAAAGCAATTACCGATGGTCATGAAGCGGAAGACAAAAGGGCTGTTGCAGATGCTAGAGCAAAATTAGCCTCAGCGTTTAAAGCAAAAGCAAAAAGCGTTAATGAAAAATATATTGTTCCACCAAAAACTACTGATTTTGCAATTGTGTATGCTCCTACAGAAAGCTTATACAAAGAGTTAACTGAATACCAAGATCCAAGTACAAAAGAATTATTAACTCAAGAGTTAATGAAAAAATATAAAGTCGTAATATGTGGGCCTAATACTCTTTCTGCTTACTTACAATCTTTACATATGGGATTTCAATCATTGAAAGTACAAAAAGGAGCAACAGAAATTTATAATCATTTGAAAACAATCAGTACAAGATTTTCTAAACATTTTGACAATATTATAGTTCTTAGAAAAAAATTAGAAGATGCTATGGGAGTTGTTGATAAATTTGGAACGGATGCAAGATCAATTTCAAGAACTTTAGAAAACATTAAAGATCCCGAGCAGGTTGAGAAAGCTGTACAAACTGAAAACGTGGAAAAATTTGTTGAGAGAAATAGACAGCTTAAAAATTAATTTCTTTTTTTCTATAATAACGTCTATAAGAAATCTAATGCAGTGGAATCAAAAATATGATTATCCGAAGTCCTCTAGAGCAACAGTTGATGGCATAAGAAGATACTTATTAGGGGAAACAAAATTACCAAGTGTCACTTCAATTTTAGATGCAACTCGATCTGAAGAAGATAAAGCGGCATTGGCAAATTGGAGAGAAAGAACTGGGCAAAAAGAAGCTGAAGCAATTACAAAAGCAGCTAGTAGCAGGGGATCTCAAATGCATAACTATTTGGAGTCTTATTTACTTGGAAGAGAAAATTTAAGCTTTTTTGAAGATAACGAACAATACAAATTAATGGCTAAAGAAATCATAGAAAAAGGTTTAAAAAATAGATTGGATGAAATTTGGGGTGTTGAGTGCACTCTTTATTACCCAGAGAAGTATGCAGGTACTGCAGATTGTGTTGGTGTTTATGAGGGTAAAGAAACAATAATTGATTTTAAACAAAGTAATAAACCAAAAAAAGCTGAGTATATCGACTCATGGCTTCTTCAAACAAGCGCATATTCATTAGCACATAACATTGTGTATAACTCTAATATCACTTCTTGTGTAATTTTGGTTTGCACAGTAGATAAATTATTCCAAGAATTTAAAATTCAAGGACATGATTTAGTTGTTTATCAAAATTTGTTTTTGGGAAGATTAAAAAAATTTAATGAGCTATCGAATTTAACTTAGAATTTTATGGATAAAATAGTAATTTACGATACGGAAACAACAAATAGTACAATTTGGGGCTCAATAATTGAAGTAGGTGCTGTAGTTGTCGATAAAAACTTAAAAGAAATTGGTAAGCTAAATATCCGTGGCAGAATGCCTGAAGGCGAGGTACCAAGCGCAAAGGCCTTATTAGTTAACTCAACAAGTATTGATTTACTTACCAAAGGCAATTACTCGCATTATGATTTTTTAGGAGCTGTGCAAAACTTTTTCTCAAAAGCTGCACCAGCATTGTTTATGGGTTGGAGTAACTTAAATTTTGATAGGCGCATGTTTCATTTTAATTTTTTTAAAGGAAACAGGTATCCATACATTACTCATTCATCACCCAATAAAGAACATGATGGTTTACATGTTGCAAGAGTAGCTCAAACCTTAAATCCCGAAACATTAAAGACTGAATTGACTGAGGCGGGCAATGAAAGTCTTGCTTTAGAAGGTTTAGCTAGACAACAAGGATTTGATACATCTCAACAACACACAGCTTATCATGATGCGTTCACAAGCTTAAAAATTCTCAGAATTATAAAAGATAAACACAAAGATAATTGGGAAAATTTCTTAAGCACATCGACAAAAAATAGCGTTGAAACTATTTTAAAAAGTGAGGGAATTTATTCAATATTTGAAAATGTTAAAGGAAAAAATATGATGTACCTTGTCTCTACATTACATCCAGATCATTGTTTTCATCCATCTTATGCATCTTGGGGATATTTATTTGATTTAAGAAGAGATCCCGAACCATTATTAAATTTATCAGTAAATGATCTTAAAGTTTATTTAAAAAAGTTTAGTCCAAAAGCGCTTAGAGTAATCAAAACAAACAAAGCTCCAGTTGTGTTAGATAAAAAGTTTGCATTAAAGGAAAAGGCGTATAAAGACTTGGATTTAGAAACCATTCAAAAAAGAGCAAAAATGGTTAGAAATAGTGAAAATTTTTGCAAAAATATTCAAATCATTAATAGAGAAGCAGCTGAAGAAAAAGCTCAAACTCAAACTCAAGAAGATTTATTACCAGAGGAAACTTTATATGAAAAATTTATTCCCAACAAAGACACCCAATTATTTAAAACTTGGCATAGTTCTTCTTGGGAAGATAAATTAAGAATGTTGGATAAGTTTCAAGATAAAAGATGTAGTTGGTTTGGCCAAAAAATTATTTATCAAGAAGCACCACATATTTTGCCACCAGATTTATATAAAAATATAAAAAGTGAAATTGCTAGACGAATTTTAAGTAAAAATAGAGAAAAGTGGCAAACTATAGGAATGGCTTATCAAGAAATTGATACTTTGCGAGACCAGGCTTCTAATCGAGATGACGAAGAAGAATTAAAAAAATTAGATGAAATAAATGAATTTATCATGTCTATAGAAAAAAAATATGAAATTGTCTAGTTGACTTTAAGACTGCAATTTATAGAAAGGTTATATGCTTACAAATTTTAAAGACGAAGATTTTGATACAAAAATTAAAAATGAAAACATTTCAGTCATTCAGTTTTCAGCTGAGTGGTGTGGTCCATGTAAGGCACTAAAACCAGTAATGGATAAATTATCTGATGAATATAAAGATAAGGCTGGTTTTTATTATGCAGATGTTGAAGATGGTGGAATAAATACTGGAAGTGCAGCAGGGATTAGGGGTGTTCCAACAGTTATTATCTATAAAAAAGGTGTTGAAGTAGATAGAAAAGTTGGTGGAGTTCCTGAAAGTCACATGAAGGAATTTTTAGATAAAAATATCTAATTTAAATTTAAAACTTCACCAGCAAGATATAACGATCCAGTAATTAGTATTATGTCGTTTTCCTTGACTGGAATTGACTTTATAGCTTCCTCTATATTTTCCTTATAATTAATATTTGAGAAGCTATTAAGCTTATCTTTAAGCTCTTTTCCTTTAATTGAATTTGGTTGATTAGGTATATCTATTGTAGTCAGTGTAGCAATATTCTTAAAGAAACTCATATATTCATTATGATCTTTATTAGCCATCATTCCAAGAATGATATGTTTATTGCAATCTAAACTTTCCAAGTATTCGTTCAAAACTTTTGCGCCCAAAGGGTTATGAGACCCATCAACAAAAAGTTTGTGATCTTTTACAAGCGCCTTAAGTTTGCCAGACTTAATTTCTTGTAATCTTGCAATACTATTAATTTTTAAAATACCTTTTTTAATGTGATCGTCTTTAATATCTAAATCTTTTAAAGTTCTTAGAGTTGCAATAGCTGTTGAGACATTCTCTAATTGAAATTGACCTTTTACATTTGGCATAGGTAACTTTATTCCTCCAAATTTGTCTTCATAATAAAAGAAATCATTTTCTTGAACTGAAAAACTATAATTTTCGTTATGAAAAACCTTATTTGAACTATTATTTGATATTGTTTTTTTAATATTATCTGTGATTTTATTAGTACTTTGTTTTGCTACTATAATATTTGAGTTTAAAAGACTTGATGTTTTTTCAAAAATAATTTTTTCAACAGTCTTCTCATTTTCAGGTAACCAATCTAAATGATCAAGTCCAATGGAAGTTACAACGCTAGCAAGGTTATTTTTTAATATATTTGTAGCATCAAATCTAAAGAATAATCCACTCTCAATTAAATTAATATTTTCTGGATATTGAGATGCTTTTAAGAAATAAGCTGCAGTAAGTATTTCAAAAAAAGTAATTGGTTCATTATTGTTAACATTTTCGATTTCTTCAAGCAAATTCCCTAAATCTTCATTATTAAGTTCCTCATTATTAAAAACAAACCTCTCACTTATACTTTTTATATGTGGGCTTGTATAAACATTACATTTTAAATTTGCTTCTTTTAAAATTGATAACATTGCTTGTATAGTTGAATATTTTCCATTAGTACCAACAATTGAAATTGCTTTTATTTTATCTTGAGGATTTCCTAATTTTTTACAGAGGCTTTGAATACGATCTAGACTTAAATCTATTTCTTTAGGATGCAGCTCTTGTAAGCGACTGACTATCTTCTGAAGTTTCATTTTTTTCAGCACTTATATCAGAGTTTTTATTTAACAATATTGATAATAAAGTTCCAATTTTTGATGCAAGCTCTTTACGCTCAACAATTAAATCAACAAAACCAGTTTTTTCAACATATTCACTTTTTTGGAAACCTTCAGGCAGCTCTTCTTTAACTGTTCCTTGAATTACTCTTGCACCTGCAAATGCAATTAAAGCACCTGGTTCTGCAATGTGAATATCACCTAACATAGCATATGATGCAGTAATCCCACCAGCAGTTGGATCAGTTATGCAAACTAAATATGGAAGTCCATTTTTCTTTAATTCATTAATTGCAAGTGTTGTTCTTGTCATTTGAGATAAGGATATTAAACTTTCCATCATTCTCATACCTCCTCCAGCACTAACACATAAAAATGGTGTTTGATTTTCTATAGCATGTTGTATTCCATATAAAAAAGCTTCACCTTCTGCTGCTGCCATTGAAGCTCCTAAAAAATCAAAATCAGATGCTACAGCTGTAATTTTAATATTATTTATACTCCCAGAAACGACCATCATTCCACACTCTAATCCAGTTTTTTTACGAGCACTTTTAAGTCTTTCTTTGTAAGGTTTAGAGTCTATCCAATTTAGCGGATCATCTTTTGGTATTGGAGTTTTAAAAATTTCGTAATTATTTTTGCCAAATAAAATATCAAATCTTTGTTTTGGTTTTATTCTATGATGTTTATTACAATCAGGACAAACCCAAAGATTTTTTTCTAAATCGGTTTTAAGAATAGGACCTCTACAGCATGAGGTCCAATCACTTTTTGCGATATCTTCTTTAGTAGCTCTATCACGTATAGCAGTTTTAATTTTTT
Source organism: uncultured Pelagibacteraceae bacterium (assembly GCA_902619745.1). GTDB lineage: Bacteria > Pseudomonadota > Alphaproteobacteria > Pelagibacterales > Pelagibacteraceae > Pelagibacter. The sequence goes on along the minus strand of CACNFL010000010.1, from coordinate 8,490 downwards.
CACCTGCTTTGATAATTTTAGTTATCCAGTTCATTGAATTTTATTTTTTAATCTTTTAACGATATTAGTAACATTTGTGACAGCATTTTGTCTCTTTTCAATTGATTTAGAGATTTCCTTGCAAATTGCACTACCAACCACTAAACCATCAGCTTTTTTTAAAGATTTGATTGTTTTTTCTGTAATACCAAAGCCAATAACGACATTTTTTGATTTATTTTGTTTTTTTATTTTATTGTATTTTTCTAATATTTTCTTTGGAGATACTTTAAGCTTTCCACCTGTTGTAGATAACATGCTTATATAATAAATCATATCGTGGGAATCTTTTATGATTTTTTTTAATCTTATCTTAGAAGTTGTTGGCGAAACCAATTGAATAAAATTAATTCCTTTATTTCTGCATTTTGATGCAAAATTTTTATTTTCAGGATAAGGTAAATCTACAACTATTAAACCATCGACTTTCGATTTTTTACATTTTTCTAAAAATTTATTTTCATTATATTGATAAATCATATTGTAATAGCCCATCAGTATAATTGGTTTATTTTTTTTTATTTTTTTAAAATTTTTTGCGATTGAAAATACATCATTAATTTTAATACCATTTTTAATTGCTCGGTAAGCACTTGTTTGTATTTGTCCACCATCAGCTATTGGAGTGTTATGTGGAAAACCCAATTCACAAATATCCACATAATTAGAAATTGATTTTAATATTTCTAAGGATTTTTTTTTGTTATTATCTCCGGCAACTGTATAAGTAAGTAGTGCAGGCCTGTTTTCATTCTTTGCATCTGAGAAGGCTTTATTAATTAATGAACTCATTAATTTTTACCTAGTCTATCTCTTAAGATATCTCTATCTTTTTTTGCATCACCACAAGAGTTAACAATTATTATCGTATCTTTATTTAATTTTGGGGCAATTTTTATTGCTTCGGCAAATGCATGACTAGGTTCTAAACTTGGATTAAGTTTTTCAAATTTAGTTACCATTACATATGCTTTGAGAGCCTCTTCGTCAGTTGCATAAGTGTATCTTGCTCGCTTTGTATCTTTTAAAAAACAATGTATTGGACTTACGCCTGGGTAATCTAAACCAGCACTAATTGACTCAGTATCATTTATTTGACCTTCATTATTTTGACAAACATATGAGGCTGCACCATGTAAAATTCCAATTTTTGCATTTCTACTTAAAGGGGCGGCATGGAGTTTAGATTTTTTTGGACCACCAGCCTCTACTCCAATTAATTCTATTTGTGATTTATTAAAATCTATAAATTCACTCCAAAAACCATAAGCAGAGCTGCCACCACCAACACAATTAATTAATTTAATTTTTTTTGGAATTTTTTTGAACTCTTGTTTAATTTGTATTTTTAATTCTCTTGAAATTTGTGCTGTACTCCACCCACAAATTTTTACAAATATATTTGGACCAACTGTACTTCCTACACACATATGTGTAGTGTCACAATTTGATACCCAATATCTCATACACTCACTGACTGCATCGACTAAGGTTTGACTACCTGAATATACAGGAATTATTTCAGCACCATTTTTTCTCATAGCATCACAGTTTGGTTTTTGTCTCTTGATATCTTTTGCACCCATAAAAATTTTGCATTTCAGACCAAATTTTTTAGCAGCCATACTCAACATTTTACCAGCATAACCTGCGCCTGTGTCGCCAACTATATATTTTTTCCCCATTGCTTTACAAATCAAAGCATGAACAGTTGCATTATAAATTTTATGAGCACCACCATTTGCCTCAGATACAACTTTAGCCCATATTTGAGCACCACCCAAATGATTAGACAAATTTTCTAATTTTACAAACGATGTTGGTGATCCTATATAATTCTTGAAATAATAATCTCTTTTTTTTAAAAATTTTTTATTACCTCTTAGTTTTGAAAACTCTTTTGTTAAATCTTCTATAGGTTTCTTTAAAGTTTCAGGAATAAAACTTCCTCCAAATTTACCACCCCAAAAACCATAATGATCATGCTGATCAATTAAAGCAATATTTTTTTTAAGTTTCATTTTTAACTTTATATAAATTATTTAAAAAAATTTCTATTTTGGATGTATCTTTTAGTCCAGAAGTTTCTAAGCCTCCAGATAAATCTAAATAATTAGCAATTTTTTCATAATTTTTAAGATTATCATTGTATTTTATATTACCAGCCAACATTAATTCTTTATTGAGTTTAATATTTTTAATTAGATTATGGTTAAATGCTTCACTTTTTTCATATCCTTTACTATCAAATAAATAAATATCTGTAACGTCATAATATAATTTGTAATTATCAACGTCAGATTTGTTTTTTATTGTAAGAGCAGTAATAATTTTTTTTTTATATTTTTGTTTAATAAATTTAATTTCATCTGGAGTGCAGTCATACAACTGATAATAATCAAAAGGTAAACTTTTTATTTCCTCCAATATTTGATTGTTTGGTCTTACCAAAACAGCAACAAATTCACTTTTTCCTTTTTTAACATTTAACAATTTTTTTAGATCATTAATTGAAATATATCTGGAACTTTTTGGATAATTACAAATAAAACCAATAAAATTTGGAGGGTATGGATAATTTATTATAAAGTTTAAAGTATCAGAATCTTTTATTCCACAAATTTTAGAACCTTTGATCATTTATTTAGATGATCTACAAGTCTATTTGTATTATTTTTTATATTACCTCTTGTAAGAGATCTTCCTATAACAATTCCTGAAACTTGATTTCTAAAAGCTTCTTGTGGAGTCATTATTCTTTTTTGATCATTTAAACTATCTCCTGGTAATCTAATTCCTGGAGTTATAATTAATAATCTTTTATATTTTTTTCTTACCATCATGGCTTCTTGAGCTGAGCAAACTATTCCATCACAACCTGATTTTTTTATAAGATCTACTTGTTCAAGAACTAATTGTTTAACGCTTTTAGTATGGCCAATTTCTTTTAAAGATTTATTATTGAGACTTGTTAAAACTGTAACACACAATACTTTTAAATTTTTATTTATTTTTTTTGCTTTTTTCTTTACCGCCTTCATCATTTGCAATCCACCATTAGCGTGTATTGTAATATATTTACAATTTTTTAAATCTTTTAAACTATCTATTGCAGATAAAGCTGTTTGTGGAATATCATTAATTTTTAAATCTAACCAGAAATCATCTTTAATTTTTTCTAAAAATTTTCTACCATGTTTTGAGTAATAGAATTGCAGGCCAAATTTTGGAATAATTTTAAGTTTATTTGTTTTTGTTTGAGAAATTATTTTTTTGATTTTTCTTAAATTTGAGGTGTCACATGCAACAAATATAGTTTTATTCTTCATTATCATTTAATTTTTTAAACAAGTCTTTTGACATTTTAAAGTGAATTGTTTTTTTTTCAGGTGTATTAACTTTTTCTCCAGTTTTTGGATTTCGAGATATTCTTGCTTTTTGTGTATTTGTAGAAAAAATACCAAAACCTCTAAGCTCTACTCTGTCACCTCTTTTAAGAGCTCTTTTAATCTCATATAAAATAATATTTGTAAATTTTTCTAGATCTTTTTTAAGAAAATTTGGGTAGTTATTAGAAAGTTGTTTTAAAAGCTTTGATTTTACAATAGCCAATTTCGATCTACTTTATTATTTTTCTTCTTCTTTTTTCTTCAAATCTTCAGATAGAGATGAGAAAGGAAGATTTTTTCCAGATCCTTCTGAACCATATTTTTCTAGTGCTTCTTTTTTCTCTATTTCTTCTAATAGTTTTATACTTAATGTTACTTTACGTTTATTAAAATCTAGATCGGCTATGGCACAATCCAACTTCTCTCCACCTGTCCATCTACTTGGTCTTGCGTCTGCAGCATTTATTGCTATAGCTGATTTTTTAATTTGAAAATCGATATCACATCCTTCTGGTCTTACTACCAAACCTTTGTTGTCAGTTGAAACAACTTTTACGGTTATAGTTTGATTTATCGATTTATCTTTAAACCACTCAAAAGGATCAGGCAAGGTTTGCTTTAATCCAACTCTAATTTTTTGTTCCGAAGGTTTTATCTCTAAAACTTTTACCTTAATTTTTTCACCTTTTTTATACTTTGCTAATTCTTCTTCACCATTATTTAAATATGTAAGATCGTTACAGTGTAAAAAAGCATCTACATCTAAATCTTCAAATTTTACAAATAAAGAATATTCATTTTTATTTACTATTTCTCCTTCAACTGTTGTATCTACAGGATATTTTTTATTAAATTCCTCAAATGGATTTTCTTTTGTTAATCTATGAGAGATTGCTACACGTCTTTTTTCCTTATCAATTTCTGTTATCACACAGTCTATTTCATCTCCAACTTTAAACATTTTCTTGGCTGACAAATTTTTCTTTGTCCAGCCAAGTTCACTTGAATGAAGTAGAGTAGTTAAACCAGGTTCTAATTCACAAAATGCACCAAAGTCCATTAATTTAACAACTTTTACCTTATAAATTTTATTTAATTCATAGTTTTCAATATGTTCAAAAGGATCTGGAGATAATTGTTTAACTGAACATCCAACTTGCAATTTTTCTTTATCTACACTTATCACCTTTAAATCATGTTTTTCTCCTATATTAAAAACTTCGTCTGGGTGATTTACTCTAGAATAAGAAATCTCTTGTAAATGAACTAATACATCAAGTTCTCCATTTACATTAAAAAAACAACCAAAGTTGCTATAACCTTTAACCTCTGCACCTTTAATTATATCTCCCACTTTATATTTTTCTAAGATTTTAGCTTTATCCTCTTTTTTGAAAGAGGAAATAATCTCTCTTCTAGATACACATGCATTCCCTCTAACTTTATCTAACTTAATTAATGCAAACTTTTGAGGTTCGTTCATTAAATGACTAATATCTTTAAGTGGCTTGTCACTTATCTGTGAGCCAGGTAAGAACATTAAAGAACCAGTATCTATATGCTCAACAATGCATCCGCCTTTACATTTTGAGGTAATTTTTCCCATTATAGGTTCATTTTTCTCATAGGCTTCAACCAGTTTATCCCAACCTTTTATTTTTTGGGCTTTACTAGCAGAAACTAAAATCTCTCCATTTTTATCCTCTATTTTTTCCAGTAATACAGGAATAGTTTCTCCAACCTTAATCTTATCTGAAAGACCCATAGTCTTTAATTCATTTATATCCAAAACAGGCTCAGATTTTAATCCCTCAACAAAAAGGAACACAAACTTTTCAGTAATCTTATTAATTTTTCCCTCAATAATTTTTCCCTCTTCAATCTGGATTTTTGAAAGTTGGGTGTTTAGTAGTTTTTCGAATTCTTTTGACGCGGAAGTCGTTAGGTCTTTATATATTTCCATTAATTTTTAATTTTTTGTCTATTATTTTTTTTATTTTTAAAAAACATGACCTTTTATTAAGGTTTGTAGTATTAATCAATAGTGAATCTTTAGTTTTCTTTAACGGAGATATTTTTCTATTATAGTCGCTTTTATCACGTTTTTTGATGCTTTTTATAACCTCAAGATAGGTAATTTTTTTATTTAGTCTTTTAAGCTCTCTGTATCTTCGTAAAGCTCTAGTTTTTAAATTAGCAGTTATGAAAAACTTAAAATCTGCATCTGGAATAATTTTATATGTTATATCTCTACCATCTAGGCAAGACCCTTTAAATTTTTTAGGTGGATTATATGCAAAATTTGTCTGAAAAGAGTGTACCATTTTTCGAATATTTTGATTTTTTGATATGATAGAGGCTTGAGTACCTACTTCATTAGATAATAATATTTTTTTTTGGAGATCTTTACTGCCAAGTGATTTAATTTTGGATTTTAAAAAATAATAATTAAATTTATTTGGAAATTTTAATTTAATGTATGCAATAAATCTGTAGATTTTTCCTGTATCTAAATAGTAAAGATTATAATGTTTTGATATAGCTTTTGCTAAGGTGCCTGCTCCTGCAGCAGCAGGTGAATCTATTGCGATTTTAATTATATTCTTTCTTTTTTTCACTATTTTTTAAAATCATTTATTATTTTTAAGAAATTAGGGAATGACGTCTTAAAGCAAGTTTTGTCATAAATTTTCCAATAACCACCAAATGATAATGCTGCTATTACACTTGCCATAAATACTCTATGATCTTTTAAATAATTTTTAATTATAATTTTTTTTTTAATTTTTAAATTTGGATTTCCATAGATTTTTATTGAATCCTTATTTAAAATTGTCTTAATTCCCATCTTGTTCAAAATTTTTGCTCCCCATATTAATCTAGGACTCTCCTTTTGATTTAATTCTGATAAGTTTTTAAAATAAGATATGCCCTTTGCTTTTGCTGCTACTAAAAAAATCACCAAAAATTCATCAATAGCACCACTATTTAATTTTGTAGGACAATTTATTGCTTTTATTTGTTTGGGACTATGAATTTGGATATCTGCATTTTTTTCGCCTTTGTAAATTCTCTTATTTTTAAAAATAATCTTTATACCCATTTTTTTTAGTATGGTGATAATCCCTGTTCTTGATGGGTTAACATTCACGTTACGAATTGTAAGTTTAGAATTTTGCATTAAAACAGTAAGTGCAATGAAAAAAGCACCAGAGCTTATATCTGATGGAATTTCATAATTTATAGGTTTAATATAATTTGTTTTTTTAATTTTTATTTCGTCATAATTTTTTTTATTTTTAACAATAATAGGTAATTTAAGATATTTACATAATAGTTCTGTATGGTTTCTTGATTTTTTTGCTTTGATTATGGTAGTTCCTTTCGATCTCATACCCCCAAATATAATTGAGCTCTTGCATTGTGCTGATCCTCTTTTTTCAAAATAATTTATAGGATTTAGTTTGTTTGACCCATGAATTTTAAGAGGTAAATTTTTATTTTTTTTTAATTTAAACTTTGCACCAAATTTAGATAAAGGATCAGAAATTCTTTTAAAGTCTCGTTGTGATAAACTTTTATCACCAATTAATTTTATTTCATAAGGAGAATTTATTAAAAAACCAAGTATAAGTCTTGCTAATGTTCCTGAATTTTTTGCATTAATTGTTATATTTTTTTTATAATCGAACCCATTGATTCCTTTGCCGTAGATTTTATATTCATTATTCTTTAATTCAGATTTAATACCCAATTTATTAACTGCTTTGATGGCAGCTAATACATCTTCAGATAATAATAAATTTTTTGCTTTGGATGTCCCATAAGATAGTGATGAAAATAAGACCCATCTAATACTAATACTTTTATCACCACTAACAGTTATAGATTTTTTAAAATTTTTGATTTTTTTTTTTATTATTAAAGAATTTGACATTTTGGGTTAATTTATTTTAAAATTATCACCAAAGTATGCATTTTTTGCATCTATATCTTTAATTAAATTAGAAGGTGTGTCTTGTGCAATAATTTTTCCATTACTTAAAATCATTGCCGTATCCACGATCTGTAAGAGTGATGTAGCAATATGATCACAGATACAAATAGTTATATTATTATCTTGCTGTAAACTTACAATTAACTCTTGCAACATTTTAATTGTTAATACATCAAGAGCACTAAACGGTTCATCAAGTAAAAGTATTTTTGGTTTACTTAATAATGATAGTGCAATCACTAATTTTTTTTTTTCACCACCAGAAAGATGTTTAGCTTTAATATCTTTAAGACCCTCAAGCTCAAGTTTTGACATTAAATAATTAATTTTTTCTAATCTTAAATTTTTACTTTCTATTACGATTTCACTTATAGCTTTTAAATTTTCATGAAGTGTAAGATCTGCAAACGCACCACCATACTGAGGAACATAGCCAATACCATATTGTTTTGTCCTTAAATATACTGGAAAATTTGTTACATCTTTAGAATCTATCAAGATTTTACCTTGTTTTGGTTTAAGTAGACCAGTCATTAAATGGTAAAGAGTAGATTTACCAGCACCGTTAGGACCAAGCAAACCATGTATAGTTTTTTCGTTTATTGTAAAATTGATATTATCAAGAACTGTTCTGTTTCCATAAGCTATAGATACATTTTCAAACTTAATGATTGAATTAATATTTTTAAAAGATTTAATTCGAAATTTTTTTATAATTGCCATTTAATTTTTGTTTTTGATATTTACCTGATTGTTTTCTTCGTGCATAAATATTTTTGTATCCTTTGTTTTTAGGTTCATTTCAATAACGTCTGCTTCAAGAATATTATCAAAATTAGTAAAAATTACATTTTTTGAAATTATCATTGTATTTCTATTCATAGAAAAATCCAAATATTCACTTGTAATTTTATTTTCTAAATATTTAATTATTACATTTATTGAAAAAATTGTATCAAAATTATCAGCATTGTATTTGCCAAAATCTGAAACAATAACAATGTTATCTGAATTATTCAATTTTATTTCTGCTTTTACATTAGTGAGATAAATTATGTTTGGATT
>CACNFL010000009.1 GCA_902619745.1 uncultured Pelagibacteraceae bacterium | reverse complement strand
TATTATTAAATGAGGATTTATTTAGATTTATTATCAATTCCCTAATTTGATTTATATCTATATTTTTTTTTTCCTCTAAGACATCAATTAAGTAAAAATTTGGATTAGATTTATTTAGTATAAGTTTGTATGACTTATTATCTGGATTAATTTTATTATTTTTAAAGTCATATGAATGTTCTTCATTTTCCGATAATACAAGATTAATTAAATGATATGCTAATGTTGATTTTCCAATACCTTTTTCACCAGATAAAAGAATTTTATTAGGCAAAGTGTCGTTTTTATATAATTTATATAATTGATTAAAAACTTCTTTGTGCTCAAATAAATGTATTTGAGTTGGGGGATTTAAATTCATTTAATTAATTTTTTAATTTGATTTATTATTAGATCTTCATTTATTTTTATATCTAAATTAGAATCAATTATTTTGTATGATTTTTTATTCAATTTAGCTAATTTTAAAAAACCTTTTTGAACTTTATTATAAAAATTCATATCAAACTGATCATATCGATTGAGAGATTTTCTATTTTTTAATCTTTGAAATAGATTTTTTTTATTTACAACATTGAGGAAAGTAAAATTGACTTTAATGTTTTTTAATAGAAATTTATTTATGATATTGATAATGTTTAAATCAACACCCATACCATAATGCTGATATGCTATAGTTGAGTCTGTAAATCTATCAATCAAAATAATTTTTTTTTTGTAAGATTTTTTTATAAGATTTATATTTTCACTACGCGCTGCTAAATATAAAAGTAAATCAGTATATATGTTAAAATTAGATTTTTTATTTAAAATTAATCTCCTTATTTTTTCAGAATTAAGACTTCCACCTGGTTCTCTTATCTTTATATAGTTAATTTTCTTTTTATCTAAATATTTAGATACTTTATTTATATGATGACTTTTGCCACTACCCTCTATGCCCTCAAAAACAATGATGGGTTTTTTAGACATCACCCCAAATTAAATAATTTATTGATTTTATTAATCTTGTAAAAAAATTAACTTTTTTAATTTCTTTCGATGAAAGTAAATCATACTCACCAATGAGTTCTTGATCATAAACAACTCTTAGAGTGGCTATTTTTTGATCTTTTTCAATTGGTGCTTCGACTGGACCATCATACTTAACAACAACTTTTAAAAGTTTTTTTTTCGCTTTTTTGATAGTTTTATAAATATCTTCCTTTGTATATGCTTCCACACTATTCTCTTTTCCTAACCAAACATCAATTTTGTGTAACGGTTTATTAGCTTTAGCTATTTCTACAAGATCATAGTTGGTAAGACCAAATGTAAGTAATTTTGTGCTCTCTTTAGATCTTGCATTTTTAGAATTAAAACCGCTCCCTACAGCAATCAATCTTCTGCCATTTCTATCTATTGATGATGCTAAAGAGTATTTTTCAACAGCTAAATAACCAGTTTTTATTCCATCTGCTCCAAGATTTTTATAAAGCAATGGATTTCTATTTCCTTGTGTTATTGGATCGCCCCCTGTTCTATCCCACGTAAATTCTTTTTCAGCAAACATTTTGTAAAATTCAGGATGTTTTTTAATTAAATATCTAGACATTTTTAAAATATCTCTAACAGTTGAGTAATTGTCGGGGTCATTTATTCCTGATGAATTAGAAAAATTTGTATTATCCATCCCTAATTCTTTTGCTTTAGCAGTCATTAAAATTGCAAATTCTTCTTCAGTACCTGCTATACCTTCGGCTAATGCAATACATGCATCGTTACCAGAAGCAACAATAATACCTCTTAATAAATTTTCTACAGAGACCTGATCACCTACCATTATAAACATCGATGAATACCCAGATGTAGATAATCTCCAAGCTCTCTCAGATATTATAAATTTTTCGTCTAAACTAAGATCGCCTGATTTTATTAAATCAAAAGCAATAATTGCTGTCATTATTTTTGTCATAGAAGCTGGATAAATTGAAATATCTGGCTCTTTTTCATAGAGAATTTCTCCAGAATGATAATCTTGTAATATTGCAGTTCTTGCTTTTACATCAAAATTGGCTTTTGAAACACTTGCTAATGAAAAACTAAAAAAAATTACAATTAATAATATTCTAAACATCTTTTAATATCTCTATATTTTCAAAATTTAATACTTTTATTTCGTTAAATGATTTTTCTAGTTTTTTTATATCATTAAATGGACCCAATAATACCCTATATTTAGTTTTAGATAATTTCTTAATTACAGATCTTTTAATATTTGTCTCATCTTTTATTCTATTAACCATATTTTCTGCTGAGTCTCGGTAATAAAAATCTGCAATTTTTATTGAATATAAAAATTTATGTTTTTTTATTTTGACTTCATTAGTCTTTTCTTTACCCAGATTATCTATGGTAATGCCGTCAACAGGAGCTTTTTCAGCTACATTTTTCTCCTCATCAAAAGTCTTTGCCTTTTTAGCTACAAATGTTGAACTTTTTGAGATTAAAACAAGATCGATATAAGGTTCTTTTGGATCAAGTGATAACTCTTCAGCAATACGTTGTGTAATTACAGAGTTATAAAAAGTAGAGAATTTAACGTTATTAGAGATTACCTCTGCTATAATGGATTTATCATTAATAGGATTGGTAATTTTAACAAATGAATTTTTTTTAATTTTATTATGAAAAATTAAAAGAGATCTATTATCGATTTTTTTAGATATTTTTTTTTCTTTTTTTAGTTCATCATCATAAATTAAAGCAAATCCAGTATTACTATACTTTTGATCACTAATATAAACTAAGTTTTTATTATTTTGATCAAATTGATTACATGCAGATAAAAAAAGTATAGAAATAATTAATATTAGTTTTTTAAAGTTCATTTTTAAATTTATCTTTTAATGTACAAACGGCTAAAGCGAATCTCAATGACCTATTCCATTTTAATATTATCTCATAGTTATCAAATACAATATAAGCTGGATTTAAAGTTTCGGCATCAGGTATGATATCTTTATCTGGAGTTATAATGGCTACTTTTAAAGAGTTGTACTTATTATCTATTTGATCATTATTTTTAATAAATTTTCTAAAATATTTTAACTTTTTTTTATCATGAAGTTTTTTTGCAGAAATGTTTAAATATTTACTTGGTATATTATCTGACAAATCAATTCTATAAAAACAAGGATTTTCACTTTTCCAGCCTATTTGATTTAAATAATTAGATGCAGAAGCATAAGCATCATTATTATTTTTTAAATCTATATATCCGTTGTCATCATGGTCAATAGCATAATTTTTCATTGTTGATGGCATAAATTGAAAAAAACCAAAAGCACCTGCCCAAGACCCATATAACGTTTTGTAATCTATTTGACCATTTTCTATTAATCGCAAAAGTATTAGTAATTCATTTGTAAAAAATTCTGATCTTCTTTTATCAAAACTTAAAGTTGCCAAAGAGGATAAAATATCCATTTTACCAACATACGTTCCAAAATTAGTTTCTATTCCCATCAGGGCTAATAGTAACTCTCTCTCTATATTAAATTCGTTTTCAACAGTATTTATTAATTTTGAATTTTTTTCATAAAATTTTTTTCCTAAAGAGACTTTTTTTGAAGATGTTCTTTTTGAAATATAAGTTTTAGTATCCTCATAAAATTCAGGTTGATACCTATCATATTTTATCACATCTGATAAAAATTTAGTATCAGACATAACTGTATCAAACGTTTTTTCTGAAATATTGTTTTCTAAAGCTATTTTTTTGAAATTTAATTTCCAATTTTCAAATTCTTTATTGATATCAGCAAATGAGAAATTAATAGAAATAAAAATAAAAAATAAAAAAAAATTAATTAGTTTCATGCAAATCCTTCAAATATATAATTACAGCAATCCAAATAAAAATAAAACTAACTAATTTTGTTATTGAAAAAGGCTCGTTGTAATAAAAATAACCCAATAAAAACTGAAAAGTAGGAGTTATATAAAATATCATGCCTGTCGGTCCTAAACCACAGAGTTCAACTCCTCTAACATATAAAAATAAAGGTATAACGGTCATAGGTCCAGCAAGATAAATAAATAGCATCATCGAAGGATCAGATAATTGAAAATCATTATAACCTTTACTTGCAATCAAATAAAAAGCCAAAAGTGCAAATGGTAATATATATAAACTCTCTATAAGAAGTCCTACATCAGTATCAACATTAATTTTTTTTCTAACTAAATTGTAAAACCCCCAACTTAAAGCAACAATTAAACCAACCCAAGGCAATGATTTAATACTTACAATTATTAAAAAAAGGATAGATAGAATAACCAACAAGATTGAAAAGACTCTTTTTTTATTTAGTTTCTCTTTAAAAAAAAGATAACCGAGCATTACGCTTAAAATGGGCATAATAAAATATCCAAAACTTGCATCTATAATTCTATTTGTTGCTATAGCATATATCCATACACCCCAATTTATAAAAATCAAAAAACCTGAGATAAATAAATAAAATAAATTTGATTTATTTTTTACAATTTTAAAAAAAACATTCCATTTAGAGAAAAAAAAAGTAGTCAGAATTAAAGTAAATGCAGTCCATAAACATCTATGAACTACTAATTCAATATGGCCAATATAAGCAATATATTTAAAATAAATTACACCAAAAAACCCCCACCAAAAAGATCCAAACCCAGCAAGTAATAAGCCTTTGTTAAATTCTTGATTCATAGGAAACCATGATGCTTGTAATTAATAAGTTTATTAGACTATTTTATGGTTGAATTAAATAATTATAATTATAAAACCTTGCTCACGGAGAGATGGCTGAGCGGTTGAAAGCACCGGTCTTGAAAACCGGCAAAGGGGCAACTCTTTCCTGGGTTCGAATCCCAGTCTCTCCGCCATCATTTTTGTGTATAATTAAAATTTTTATATAATAAGTTGACATTGTTATTTTCAAATTCAAAGTCAGTTTTAAAACCATTGTAAAAATTATACAAATTAGTGTCATCAATATTTAGTAGTTTTTCTAAATCAAGAAGATCATTTTCATTTAAATTATTTATATATTTTTTTGTAAATGCACCCAAAAGATTATCCATTTCTTTTGTGCCTCTATAATTAGATCGGTAAATAATTTTTTTTTTTAATTGATCTATGTTGATCATAATAATTAGAATATATTAGTAATTAATGAATAATAAAACAAATTATGAATATTTATTGTCAGATTTAAGTTCTTTAAAAGGTGTAGGAACTAAAACACAAAATTTATTAAAGAAGAAAAATATTAATAATTTATTTGATTTACTATGGAAACTTCCAAAATCTTATACAGATAGAAGCTTGTCATCAAAAATAAAAGATTTAAAAATTGGTGAAATACAAACAGTAACTATAATTCCACAAAAGTATAACTTCCCAAGAATAAGGAAATTACCAAACAGAGTTTTATGTAGTGATGAAACTGGTGAAATAGATTGTATTTTTTTTAATAGTTATGAAGGATACATAAAAAAAATACTTCCATTAGGAAAAGAAATTACTGTGAGTGGTAAAATAGGTCATTTTAGGAATAAATACCAAATTGCAAATCCGAAATATATTTCTGAGGATTCTTCTTTAATCAAGCAAACTCATAATAAATACTCATTAACTGAAGGTATTTCTGAAAAAATATATAATAAAATCTTAAATCAAATAATCAATAATTTACCAGTTTTTAGTGAATGGCACTCTAAAAGTATTTTATCTAAATTTAAAAATATAAGTTGGAATAGCTCAATTAAAGAATTGCACAAACCTCAAAATATTGGAAATTATAAATCAAATTTTTATCAAAGACTTGCTTTTGATGAAATATTTTCAACATTTCTAGTTAATTCAGAAATAAGAAAAAAAATAAAAAGAATTAAGAAAAAAAATAAAATAATCAATGTAAATAAACAAAATTCTTTAATTGATAAATTAGATTTTTCTCTTACCGATGATCAACAAAAATCACTTAACGAGATAAATAAAGACTTAAGTTCACCAAATAAAATGTTTAGACTTTTACAAGGAGACGTTGGTAGTGGAAAAACAATAGTGTCTCTTTTAGCAGCAATTAATACTATAAATTCTGGTTTCCAGGTTGCTTTTATGGCTCCTACGGAAATTCTAGCAAGACAACATTTTAATCTAGCAAAAAAATTATTTCCTAAAAATATAAATATCGCTCTTATTTCTGGAAAATCAGAATACAAGGTAAAAAAACAAATACTTCAAAAATTAGAAAATAATAAAATTGATATTATTTTTGGAACACACGCTATTTTTCAAAAAAAAGTAATTTTCAAAAAATTAGGATTAATAATTATAGATGAACAACATAAGTTTGGAGTGAATCAAAGAAAAAAATTGTCGGACAAAGGTGGATCAAATTGTGACGTATTATTAATGACAGCAACACCTATACCTAGAACTCTAACAATGACAATTTATGGTGATATGGATATTTCAATAATTAGAGAAAAACCTAAAAATAGAAAACCAATTAAAACATATAGTAAATTAGAGGTTAAAATTGAAGATGTTTTAAAATTTATAAGAAAAGAAATTAACTTAGGAAATCAAATTTTTTGGGTTTGTCCATTAATTGAAGAATCTAAAAAGTTGGATCACTCATCTGCTGTAAAAAAGTATGAATATTTAGAAAGCAAGTTTCCAAATCAAGTTAGTTTGCTTCATGGAAAAACTGATGTAGATGAAAAAAATGAAATACTAAACAATTTTTTAAATAATAAATTTAAGATTTTGGTGTCTACAACGATTATTGAGGTTGGGATAGATTTTCCAAATGCAAATACTATTATAATTGAAAATGCTAACAAATTTGGTTTATCTCAACTTCATCAATTAAGAGGTAGAGTTGGTCGTGGAGATAAAGACTCTACATGCATATTAATGTTTAAATCAAATCTAAGCGAAAACGCAAAAAAAAGAATTAAAATTTTAAAAGACACTAACGATGGTTTCTTAATATCTGAAGAGGATATGAAATTACGAGGGTTTGGGGATATTTTGGGTTTTAAACAAAGTGGTGTAAAAAATTTTAAGTTAGCAGATCCAATTCAGAATAGTGATCTTTTCTTATTAGCTGAAAAAGAAATGAGAAGAATAGAAAAATCAAATGAAGATATAAGTAAATTCAAACCTTTGATAAAATTGTACGATAGAGCTGATATAATTAATGATATTGCCTAAGATTTTTTAGTTGAAGTACCTGCTGATACTATAAATTTAGAAGCTTCTTCAAAAGACATGTTTAAATATATTACATCTTCTATTGGGAACATTAATAAAAAACCACTAGTAGGATTTGGAGTTGTTGGTACAAAAACATTAATTAAATTCTTACCAGTTTTTTGAGCCATCTCTCCTTTATTTTCTTTTGTAGCAAAACCAACTGCCCAAACTCCTTTTCTTGGATATTCAATTAAAACTACACTTCTTTTTCCATCATCTTTTTTAGAAAAGGTTTCAGTCATTTGAACAATTGCAGAATAAACTGTTCTTAAAAATGGAATTCTTTTAAATAAATCATCAATTAATTTAAGTATTCTTCTTCCAAAAAATGATAATGAAAGCCCACCTACTAGAGTTATAAGTAAAATTGAAATAACAATTTCAACACCAGGTATATTAAAAGGTAAATAACTATTAGGATTTATGTTTTTTGGTATTAAATTAGAGGAAATTCCAATTAAAATTTTCGTAAGATATAAGGTAAAACCAATTGGTATTAAGACAACTACTCCAGCAATAAAGTAATTTCTTAAGGTTAATGAAAAAGATTTTTTTGACCCTTTTTTTGACATATTTTCAATTAACTATAACTAGCATAGACAACAAAAACAATTGCAATGATAAATAATACAATTAAAATTTTGTTATTAAGATTCATGTTAAATTATTATTATCAATTTTAGTTACTTATGGATAGAAGAAAATTTTTGACTTATGTTGGCTGTGGTTGTGGAAGTCTTCTTTTGCACTCTTGCTCTACTGCACCAATAACTGACAGAAAACAATTAAAAATTATACCTGAAGCAAAATTAAATGCTCAAGCTGCGCAAATTTATGAAAAAGTCAAAGAAAAAGAAAAGATGAGTGATGATACAAAAACATTAAATGAAATCAAAGATATTGGGAAAAGAATGGAAGATTCGATTAGCGAATATTTTTATAGAGCCAATTTAAATGATCCAACAGCAAATTTTGATTGGGAATATATTTTAATTGAAAATAAAAAAGTTAGGAATGCATGGTGCATGCCTGGAGGTAAAATTGCTGTTTATACAGGTATACTTGATGTAACAAAAAATAAAAATGGTTTAGCGGCAATTATGGGTCATGAAGTTGCTCATGCAGTAGCAAAACATTCTGTTGAAAGAGCAAGTCGAGGTGTTTTATTAAACACTGGAGCAAGAATTATAGATATTGCAAGTGGTGGTGTATTATCTGATATAAACAGAACTACTGGAATGGATACAGTAGGATTGTTAGCTCAACTGGGAATAATGAATCCATTTAACAGAAAACAGGAGAGCGAAGCTGATTATCTAGGCATGATTTTTTCTTCTTTATCTGGTTATGATATTAGAGAGACAGTAAAAATCTGGGAAAGAATGAAAGAAGCAAATAAGGGTAAAGAAGCACCAGAATTTATGAGCACACATCCTTCTTCTGATACTCGTATTAAGCAATTAAATGAATGGATGAACGAAGTAATTTTAGATTATCCACCTATTAATCTCGGATAATTGAATTAAGTGGTGAGCCCTGATGGACTCGAACCATCGACCCATTCCTTAAAAGGGAATTGCTCTACCAACTGAGCTAAGGGCCCCCAAATTATTCAAATTGAATAATTGTTATATATAGAATTATTATTTTTTTTCAAATGTCAATTTTAACTAAATTTATAAAAGTTCTACAACTTATCAATGTATTTATCGTGAAATTGATCAAAAGTACCTTCATTAATATTTTTTCTAATCAAGGCCATTAATTCTTGATAAAAATTAATGTTATGTAGAGTGAGTAACATTGAAGCAAGAATTTCATTAGTATTAAATAAGTGATTTAAATAATTTTTTGAATATTTATTTAAATTAAGATTTTCACAATCAGGATCTAAAGGACTGTTATCATTTTGATATTTATTATTTTTAATATTAATTCTCCCTTGCCAAGTAAATGCTAAACCTGTCCTTCCAGATCTGGTAGGTAACACGCAATCAAACATATCTATACCTCTTTTTACTGCACCCAAAATATCAGATGGTGTTCCAACACCCATTAAATAGTGTGGCTTTTCAATAGGTAAATATTCCTTAATATCATCTAAAACACTAAACATTTCATTTTGTGACTCCCCTACAGCCAATCCTCCTACTGCATAACCATCAAAACCAATTTTAATAAGTTCTTGAAGAGATTGTAATCTTAAATCTTTAAAAAGACCTCCTTGAACAATACCAAACAAAGCTTTATGAGGATTACTTCCAAAAGCTACTTTAGATCTTTCAGCCCAATAAAGTGAAAGATCCATAGATTTTTTAATAACATCATAATCATTAGTTTTTTTTGGACACTCATCCATGATCATTACTATGTCAGAATTTAATCCTAATTGTATTCTTATACTCTCCTCTGGACTTAAATAAAATTTTTTACCATCAACGTGAGAGTTAAAAATAGCACCCTTCTCCCTATCAATTTTATTTAATTTTGAGAGAGACATTACTTGAAAACCACCAGAGTCAGTTAAAATAGGTAAATCACAATTCATAAAATTATGAAGTCCACCAGCGGATTGAATTCTTTCAACACCTGGACGTATCATTAAATGATAAGTATTTGAAAGTATTATTTCAGAACCTGTTTTTTTAATATCATCTATTGTGCAAGCTTTTACAGTTGCCTGTGTTCCAACAGGCATAAAAGCTGGAGTTTGTATATTACCACGATGTGTCTCAATTAAACCGCACCTAGCAAATTTATCTTTTTTTAAAACGTTAAAGGCAAATTTTTTTAATGCCATTAAAAAAATTATTGAGATTTGAAACTAATAATCTTATCTGGATCGGTTACAGCACCGTTATTGTTTTGATCGCCTCTTTTTATTTTATCAACAAATTCCATTCCCTCTATCACTTTTCCAAAAACTGTATATTGTCTATCTAAGAAAGGAGCAGGCTGAAAACAAATAAAAAATTGACTATTTGCACTATTTGGATCTTGAGCTCTTGCCATTGATAAAGTTCCTCTATCATGTGGAAGGCTATTGAATTCTTGCTCTAAGTCAGGAAAATCTGATCCACCCATCCCGGCTCTTCTAAGATCAAAATCTTTAGATTCTGAATTTCCAAATTTTACATCACCAGTTTGTGCCATAAATCCATCAATAACTCTATGAAAAACAACGTTATCGTATTTACCACTATTTGCTAATTCCTTAATTCTTTTAACATGATTTGGTGCAACATCTTCAAACAATTCAATTTTAACGTCACCATCTTTTAATTTTAATATCATTATATTCTCCTCAGCTATTGATTGATTGGTAATAAAAAAAAACAAAATAAGTATTTTAATAAAAATTTTATTCATATTTCTCTTTTAAAGACTTGATCGTACTTTTGGTAGTAAATTTTTTAATATCGCCTTTTAATTTAACAATCTCTTTTACAAATCTTGATGAAATAATTTGATTTTCTACATCAGACATTAAAAAAATTGTTTCAATATTTTGGTTCAATTTTCTATTCATGCCAGCTAATTGAAATTCATATTCAAAATCAGATACAGCTCTCAATCCTCTTAAAATAATGTTTGATTTGTATTTTTTACACAAATCAGTGGTTAAAGAGCCAAATGATACTACTTTTATTTTTTTCCTATTTAACTTTAGATCTTTAAATAAGGCTTTATTTACTATTTCTATTCTTTCACCAGAACTAAATAAATAATCTTTGTTACTTTCATCTGATACACCTACTACTATCTTATCAAACAATTTTAATGATTTTTTTATTACATCTATATGTCCAAAAGTAATTGGATCAAATGTTCCAGGATAAATTGCTATTTTACTCATTAAATTAAATTATCATCAATTTTAATTGCCGAAACAACTTTTTCTTCTCCTGATAACTTAATTATCCTAACACCTTGGGTATTTCTGCCTGCAGTTCTAATTTCTTTAACCGCAACTCTTATAACCCTACCTTTATTAGTAGAAATTAAAATTTCATCACCTTCAAAAACTGGAAATGATGAGGTTATATTTCCATTTCTTGGTGAATTTACTATTCCTATAATTCCTTTACCACCTCTGTTAGTAACTCTGTAATCAGTATGAGAAGTCTTTTTTCCATAACCATTTTCACTTATTGATAAAACAAATTTCTCTTTTGCTTTTAATTCAGATTTTTCATCTTTTGATTTCTTTCCATTTTTATTAATTTTATCGTTATCAATAACTGACAAAGATACTATTTGATCATTTGTTGCTAACTCTATTCCTTTAATTCCTTTAGAAGATCTGCCTTTAAAAACTCTTAGTTTCTTAGCTTCAAATCTAATACATTTTCCAAATTTTGTGCTTAAAATTACATCTTGATCATCTTTACAAATTTTAACACCTACAATTTTATCATTATTATCTAATTTCATTGCAATTTTTCCAGATGCATTTATTGATGAAAAATCTTCTAAACTATTTTTTCTTACTTTGCCTTGAGAAGTAGCAAAAATTATTTGATAATTTTTTAGATCTGTTTCTTCATCAGGCATTGGCATAATTGAGCTTATAGCTTGGTGACTCTTTAAGGGTAAAATATTAAATAAAGACTTCCCTTTTGATGATGATGAGCCCTCTGGGATTTTCCATGCTTTAATCTTATAAACTAAACCCTCAGTAGAAAAGAAGAGAACTGAGGTATGAGTATTCACTGATAATGTTTGAACAACAGAGTCTTGATCTCTAGTTGTTATACCTGATTTTCCCTTACCACCTCTTTTTTGTTTTTTTACTCCATCTAAGGAACCTCTTTTTATGTATCCTTGTAATGTAACTGTAATTATTACTGATTGTTTTTGGATAGTTTCTTCAATATCGTAATTTAAAACAGCGTCTATAATTTTAGTTCTTCTTGGAATAGCAAATTTCTCTTTAATATTTTTTAACTCTTCACTGATTACTTTTAAAAGTTCTTTTTTTGATGAAATAATCTTTTTATATTTAGTGATTAGTTCAGCTAGTTTTTTAATTTCAACTTCTATTTCATTTATGCCTAATGCAGTTAATTTTTGAAGTCTTAATTCTAAAATAGCTAAAACTTGTGGTTCAGATAAAGAATAAAGATTTTTGCCCTTTTTTCCCTCTACTAAAGAAATTAATTTTTGCGATTTATTTATTTTCCATTTAGTTTTTAAAATTGATACTTTAGCATCATCTGGTGTTTTAGATGATCGAATAATTTTTATTATTTTATCCAAATTTTCAACTGAAACTGATAATCCTATTAGTATATGAGCACGTTCCTCTGCTTTTTGAAGATCGAATTTAGTTTTCTTAATAACTACATCTTCTCTAAAAGTTAAAAAATTAGATAAAAAATCTTTTAGTGTGCAAGTTTGAGGTTTTCCTTCAACAATCGCTAAAGTATTAAAACCAAATGAACTCTCTATCTGAGTATTTTTATATAATTGTCTCTTTATGGTTTCTGGTTCTACACCGTTTCTTAAATCTATTGCTACCCTAATTCCTTCTCTGTTAGACTCGTCTCTAATATCTCTTATTCCTTCAATTTTTTTTTCTCTTACTAATTGAGCAATCCTTTCGTTTAAAACAGATTTGTTAACTTGATAAGGTATAGAAGTTATTACAAGTCTTTCACGTCCGTTTTTTTGTTGCTCAATTGAAATTTCACCCCTTATCTTAAATGACCCTCTACCATTGTTATATCCTTGTTTAATTATATCTTTACCTATAATTACACCACCAGTTGGAAAATCTGGACCAGGTATATGTTTCATTAATTCTTTAATTTTAATATCTTTGTTATCTATTAGGGCTAAGGTGCCATTTATAATTTCACCTAAATTATGTGGAGGTATACTTGTTGCCATACCAACAGCGATACCGCCAGCTCCATTTACTAATAAATTTGGAAACTGTGCTGGTAAAACACTAGGTTCTTTCTCAGTTTCGTCATAATTGCTTTTGAAAGTAATTGTATTTTTTTCAATATCATCAATTAAATATTGAGAAACTTTTGACAAGCGAGTTTCGGTATATCTCATTGCTGCAGCTGGATCACCATCTATAGAACCAAAATTTCCTTGACCTTGAATTAACGGTAAGCTCATAGAGAAATCTTGTACCATTCTAACTAAAGCATCATAAACAGACTGATCACCATGAGGGTGATATTTACCAATAACATCCCCAACTATTCTTGCGGATTTTCTAAATTGTTTAGACCAATCATATCCACCTTTGTACATTGCATATAAAATTCTTCTATGAACAGGTTTTAAACCATCTCTAACATCAGGAAGTGCACGACTTACAATTACACTCATTGCATAAGAAAGATATGATGAGCTCATCTCATCATGCATTGAGATTAATTTTATATTTTTATCTTTAAACTCTTCAGTATTTTTCATAGAAACTAAAATGGAATTTCATCATCCATATCTGACACTTGTGAAGAATCCTCAATATTATTTTGTTGAGTTGTGTCATTTTGAATTCCACCACCAGAATTTCCTCCTCCCAACATTGTCAGTGAAGAATTATATCCTTGTATAACTATTTCAGTTGAGTATTTGTCTTGTCCCGATTGTTCATCTTTCCATTTTCTTGTCGTAAGTTGTCCCTCAACATAAACTTGAGCACCTTTTTTTAAATATTGTTGAACAACATTTACTAAACCTTCGTTAAATACAACTACACGGTGCCACTCCGTTTTCTCTTTTCTTTCACCTGTGTTTTTGTCTTTCCAAGATTGACTTGTTGCAAGGCTTAATCTAGCAACACTTTTACCATTTACCATTTGCTTAATTTCAGGATCTGCGCCCAAACGACCAATTAATAATACTTTATTTAAACTTCCAGCCATAATATTTAATATTTGTTAAATTAGTTAATTAGAATTATATCACAATTCTTCTGAATATTAATTTTATTAACTCAAAGCAACTAAAATTATGATGAAAAAGATAGTTATTAAGGGCGCTAAAGAACATAATTTGAAGAATGTTACTATAGAGATTCCAAAAGACAAATTTGTGGTCATAACGGGTCTATCTGGATCAGGAAAATCATCTTTAGCTTTTGATACTATCTACGCAGAAGGTCAAAGAAGATATGTAGAGAGTTTATCTGCCTATGCACGTCAATTTTTAGATAAAATGAAAAAACCAAATGTTGATTTAATTGAAGGATTAAGTCCAGCTATTGCAATAGAACAAAAAAATACATCAAAAAATCCAAGATCTACTGTTGCAACTGTAACAGAGATTTATGATTACATGAGGGTATTGTACGCTAGAGCAGGTATCCCCTACTCACCATTTACAGGTAAACCAATAACTTCTCAAACAATTACACAAATAGTAGATTTAGTTAAAAAATTACCAAAAAAATCAACAATATATATCTATGCACCAGTGGTGAGAGGTCGTAAAGGTGAATATAAAAAAGATATTTTAAGCTACAAGAGAAGAGGATTTAGAAAAATTAAAATTGACAATGTTTTGTATGATATAGAAAAATCACCTAATCTAGATAAAAAGCTTAAACATGATATTTCAGTCTTAGTAGATAGAATAGTTTTAAATTCAAAACTTGGAAACAGATTAGCAGAAAGTATTGAAACAGCTGTAAATTTAGCAAACGGTTTAGTTTTTATAGAATATGAAGATGAAACACTTCCTCAAAAATTCAGAAAAATTGAAAAATTAATTTACTCTACTAAATTCGCTTGCCCTGAAAGTGGTTTTACAATTGAGGAAATTGAGCCAAGACTTTTTTCGTTTAACAGCCCCTATGGAGCTTGTGAAGAATGTGAGGGAATTGGAATGAAATTAAATGTTGATCCAAATTTAGTTATTCCTGATGAAAGAAAAAGTTTAGCAGATGGAGCAATTGAACCCTGGTCAAAATCAACCACATTATATTATGCACAAACTTTAGCGTCTTTAGCAAAACATTACGGTTTTTCTTTAGATGAAAAATGGAAAAAGTTACCAAAAAAAATTAAAGATATTATTCTTTATGGTTCAGATGAAGATGAAATTAAATTTAATTATGATGATGGTTACGAGAAATATTCTTACAAAAAAACTTTTGAGGGTGTAATTAATAATCTTGAACGAAGATTTTTAGAATCTGATAGCGAATGGAAAAGAGAAGCAATTGCTGAATATCAATCTGATACAGCATGTGAAGCATGTAATGGAGACAGATTAAAAGAAGAGGCATTATGTGTTAAAATCAATGATTTAAATATTAGTGAAGTAACAAAAAAATCTATTTTAGACGCAGCAGAATGGTTTAAAAATTTAGAAAATAACCTTGATAAAAGACAATTTAAAATTGCTGAACATGTTTTAAAAGAAATTAATGAAAGATTAAATTTTCTTCTTAACGTTGGTTTAGATTATTTAACATTATCTAGAGAGTCTGGAACATTATCGGGTGGTGAAGCACAAAGAATACGATTAGCTTCACAGATTGGATCTGGTTTGACAGGTGTATTATATGTGTTGGACGAACCTTCAATTGGTTTACACCAAAAAGATAATGTGAAGCTTATTAATGCATTAAAAAGATTACGAGATCTTGGCAATACAGTCATTGTTGTTGAACATGACACTGAGACAATGGAAAATGCAGATCATATTATTGATCTTGGTCCTGAAGCTGGAAGTAATGGTGGTGAGATAACAGCACAAGGATCATATGAAGAAATTAAAAAAGATAAAAATAGTATTACCGGACAGTATCTTGCTAATAAAAAAACAATTGAAATTCCAAAATCACGACGATTAGCTAAAAATGGAAGGTTTGTAGAAATCAATGGTGCAAGTGGAAATAATTTAAATAATGTTAATCTTAAAATTCCAACTGGAACATTTACTTGTGTTACTGGTGTCTCGGGTAGTGGTAAATCTACTCTGATATTACAAACTCTATTTCATGCCTTAAATTTAACTTTAAATAATAAAGCAAGAAAAGCACCCAAATCATTTAAAGGTTATAAGGGTGTAGAATTAATAGATAAAATAATTGATATTGACCAGTCTCCTATTGGTAGAACACCAAGATCAAATCCAGCAACATATACTGGTGCCTTTGGGCCTATTAGAGATTGGTTTACAAGCCTGCCAGAGTCTAAAACAAGAGGATATAAACCAGGAAGATTTTCTTTTAATGTTAAAGGAGGTAGATGTGAAGCTTGTGAGGGTGATGGCGTAATCACATATGAAATGCATTTTTTACCTGATGTTTATATACAGTGTGATGAATGTAAGGGTACCAGGTACAATAGAGAAACCTTAGAAATTAAATTTAAAGGTAAGAGTATTGCTGATGTTTTGGATATGTCTGTTGATGAGGGGTGCGAATATTTTGAAAATATATCAAATATAAAAACAAAGTTATTAACATTAAAAAAAGTTGGATTGGGCTATATAAAAATTGGTCAGCAAGCAACAACACTATCAGGTGGTGAAGCACAACGAATTAAGCTTGCAAAAGAACTTTCAAAAAGATCAACGGGAAGAACGATGTATATCTTAGATGAACCAACCACAGGTTTACATCAACATGATATTAAAAAACTTTTAGAGATACTTCATACGTTTGTAAAACTTGGGAATACAGTAGTTGTCATTGAACATAATCTTGATGTTATTAAAACAGCCGACTACATTGTGGATATGGGTCCTGAAGGTGGTGTAAAGGGTGGTAATATTGTCGCCGAAGGAAAACCGGAAGAAGTATGCAAAGTAAAAGAGAGTTATACTGGTCAATTTTTAAAACCTCTTTTAGCTTAAATTTAACAACTTAAAAATATTCAGAAATTAGTGTATAGTTATTAAGAATCATGAGCAGTTTATTGTCATCATTATCAAAAACAGTCCACGCATCACTTGCGTTAGCAATTATTTTGTTTTTAGGATTATTTTATTTAAACGACGGAATTGCTTTTGATACCCTATTCTGGAGCTGGTTGTTTAGATACATTCATGTAATTGTTGCAATTATGTGGATTGGATTACTTTGGTATTTCAATTTTGTTCAAATTCCGAATATGGGAAAAATTCCAGATGAACAAAAACCAGCTATTGGTAAAGTAATAGCACCAGCTGCATTATTTTACTTTAGATGGGCTGCTGCATTAACTGTTCTTTCGGGTTTAATTCTCGCTCTTCTTAATGGATATCTTCATGATGCAATGACTTTAAGTATTGGTTCAGGTGTTCCAAAACATACTGCAATTGGAATTGGAATGTGGTTAGGAATTATAATGGCATTTAATGTATGGTTTGTAATTTGGCCAAATCAAAAAAGAGCTTTAGGAATGGTTGAAAGTGATCCAGAAACAAAAGCTAAGTCAGCTAAAACTGCAATGCTATTCTCAAGAACAAACACATTGTTATCCTTACCAATGTTACTTACAATGGTAATAGCTCAGAATTTATATTAAATTATTTTTTATCCTCTTCTTCTCTAAGTACAGTTTTTTGTGAAACCCTTAGTCTAACCAAAACAGTATTAGCTATATAAATTGAGGAATAAGTTCCAAAAACAACACCAAGTATCATTGCAAGAGAAAAACCTTTTAATATTTCTCCACCAAAAAAATATATCGCTAATAAAGCAAGTAAAGTAGTTGCAGATGTTATAATGGTTCTTGATAACGTTTCATTAATTGAAATATTTGTTAATTCAAAAATTTTTATATCTGAATATTTTCTTAAGTTTTCCCGCACACGGTCAAAAATAACTACCGTATCATTCATTGAATATCCAACTATTGTTAACACCGCTGCTATAATTGATAAATTAATTTCTAAACTAAATAGAGAAAAAACTCCTAGAGTAACAATTACGTCATGGAACAAAGCTAAAATTGCACCTAGGCTAAACTGCCATTCAAATCTAATCCAAATGTAAATCAACATTAATGCTAATGACAAAGATATTGCTATAACTCCTGATTTTAATAATTCGGCACTAACTTTTGGACCAACATTTTCAACTCTTCTAAAATCATAATTGTTTGCAAAAGATTTATCCAAATTAACTTTAATTTCTTCAATAATGTTCTTTTTATTGTCTTTATTTTCAAATTTTACTAAAAAATCAGTATCATTTCCAAATTTTTTGACTGAAACATCTCCTAAATCCATTTGATTAAATTTATCTCTTAATGAACTAACATTTATTTTAGAATCTGAAGCTCTTAATTCAATTAAAGTCCCACCTTTAAAGTCTATACCAAAATTAAGCCCTTTAAATATTAACAGTAATAATGAAACAACAATTAAAACTGATGACAATAGATTAAAGTGATTATAATATTTGTTAAAGGCAATCATTAGATTAATTTTTCCTTATCTTTATTTCTTGATACATAAATACTAGTGAACAATCTTGCTATGAAATAAACTGAAAATAGTGTTGTAAATATTCCAACTCCTAAGGTTACAGCAAAACCTTTAACTGGACCTGAACCCATGAAAAACAAAATAATTGCAGCTAATAATGTAGTAATATTGGCATCTAAAATTGCTGTTCTTGATTTAGTATAACCACCATCAAAAGCCAAAATATTATTAGTCTCGTCTTTTAGTTCTTCTTTAATCCTCTCAAAAATTAAAACATTTGCATCAACAGCCATACCTACAGTTAGAATAATTCCTGCAATACCAGGCAATGTTAAAGTAGCTTCAAATAAAGTTAAAACACCCAAAAGAATAAACAAATTAACTATTAGTGTTACATTGGTAATTAATCCAAAAATTTTATATTTTACGAACATAAAAATTATGACCAACATAAAACCTATTGCCAAAGCAATCATTCCTGCATTAATTGAGTCTTGTCCAAGATCAGGTCCAACCGTTCTTTCTTCAATTATTTCTAATGGTGCTGGCAACGCTCCTGATCTTAATAATAAAGCTAGATCAGTTGCTGTTTGAAAAGTAAAGCCACCACTTATCTGACCAGAACCACTGGCTATAGTATCTCTTACAACAGGTGCACTAATAATTTTACCGTCTAAAACAATTGCTAATTGTTTTCCAATACCAGTTGATGTTGCCTTACCAAATCTCTTTGCACCTACTCTATCTAAAGTAAATGAAACAATTGTTTGGTTAGTTTGAGTATCCATTTTTGGTTGTGCATCGAGTAAATTTTCACCACTGATTATAATTCTTTTACTAACTGTGGCTTCTTCTAGGTCATTTTCAAATTTTAACTTTTCAACACCAAAACGATCATTTTCATCATTTGTTACAAAACGAAAAGTAAGGTTTGCAGTTTTACCAAGTAATGATTTTATTCTCATTGGATCATCTAATCCAGGAAGCTCTACTAAAATTCTGTTATTTCCTCTTTTAAGTATGTTGGGTTCATTAGTTCCAACCTCATCTACCCTTCTTCTTACTATTTCTATAGCTTGATCTTGAGAAGAAGTTTTAAGTTTAATTAAACCCTGTTTTGAAAAATTAACTTTTAAATTTAATCCTGTATCTTCAATTTCTAACTGATGTGATTTAAATCTTGGGTAATAAGGGTTAAGATCACTATTTTCGTCCTGAAAAACATCTAAGACAGATTGCTTATCATTATCTGTTACATTAAAAAAAATATTCTGATTCTCTATTTTTATATTGTTTATTTTTATATTTTTTTCTTTGAAGTAATTTCTAATTGTTGTTGTTAGGTTTTGTAATTTTTGTTCAATTACAGGTTCATTATCAATTTCAAGTAATAGATATGATCCACCTTGAAGGTCTAATCCTAGATTAATTTTTTTATCAAAAAAATTATCATCAAATTTAAAAAGATTTGATGAAGCAATTAAAATAAATAAAACTGAAAAAAGAGTTATAAATAAAATTCTTAACTTAGAGAAATAAAGCACTTAACTAAAAATAATTATTTTTTAACTTCTTGAGTATTTGTATTAACAAGACTTTGAATACCAGTCGATTTAACTATCTCAACTTTTACGTTTTCAGCTATTTCTACTTCAACTTTATCATTGTCTATAAGTCTCTCCACAGTACCTGTAATTCCACCAGAAGTAACAACCTTGTCACCTCTCTTAAGACTTTCAACCATTGCTTTGTGCTCTTTAACTTTTTTTTGCTGTGGTCTGATTAAGAAAAAATAAAAAATAACAAAAATTAAAATTAACGGTATAAATTGTCCTATTCCTGAGCCTTCCATAAATCTCCTTATAAATTATGTGAATACTTATACTATCTGTGTAATTAAAACAACTTTATTTAGCTGAAATCAATTCCAAATTATTCATATACGGTCGCAGTACCTTAGGAACAATAATCGAACCATCTTTTTGTTGATAGTTTTCTAATACAGCAATTAAAGTTCTACCCACAGCTAAACCACTTCCATTTAATGTTCCAACAAAAACAGTTTCCTTGTTTTTATTTTTGTATCTTGATTTCATTCTTTGTGCCTGAAATGTTGAACAAGAAGAGCATGATGAAATTTCACGATACTTATTTTCTGATGGTAACCACACTTCAATATCATAGGTTTTTTCTGCGCTGAAACCCATATCACCTGAGCATAAAATTATTTTCCTATAAGGTAATTCCAATTTATCCAATATATCTGTTGCACAATTTGTCATTCGCTCTAATTCATCTAAACAATTTTCTTTTTCTACAATACTAACCATCTCAACTTTATAAAATTGGTGTTGTCTAATCATTCCTTTGGTATCTTTTCCATAACTGCCGGCTTCTTTTCTAAAACAAGGTGTTGAGGCAACAAATCTCATTGGTAAATCTTTTTGGTCAACAATTTTATCTTTAACAATGTTTGTTAAAATTACTTCAGCGGTTGGAATTAAAAATTTTCTATCAGATCCTTCATCAAATTTTATTTCAAATTGATCATTTTCGAATTTTGGTAATTGGCCAGTTCCATACATTGTATTGTCAGAAGCTATCAATGGAGGTGAAATCTCTTGATAGCCATTTTGAAGAATATGAGTATCTAGCATAAGGTTAGATAAAGCTCGTTCTAGTAATGCTAACTCTTTTTTGACAAATACAAATCTTGATCCGGTTGTTTTTGTTGCAAGATCAAAATCAAGCATGCCTAATTTTTCACCAAGTTCGTAATGAGATTTGGGCTTAAAATCAAACTCAGGAACTTTTCCGGCTTTTAAAACTTCTACATTATCATTTTCATCTTTCCCATTTGGAACATCTTGATGAGGTATATTTGGTATACTTGATAAAATATTATCTAATTCAGTTTTAGTATTTTTTTGCTGCTCAGTAATCTTTTCTAATTCTGTAGATATTTCTTTAGATTTTTTGAATAAACTTTCATCTTTAGATTTTGAAATATCTTTTTTTTCTTTTTCTAAATTTTCTTTCTTCTGAATTAAATCTCTATTTAACTCATCAAGCTTCTTTAAATTACTAAAATCAATTTTAACTGAACGGTTTTCAAGATCTTTTTCAAATTTTGGAAAATCTTTTCTAATTTCTTTTAAATTATGCATCAGTCTTTTCTAAATTTTTGTTTTCTATAAATTTTACTGAAAATATTGATAATTCATATAAAATTAATAAAGGAACAGCTAAACCTATTTGAGTAATTGGATCTGGTGGTGTTAGTAATGCTGCGGCAGCAAATATAATTACCACAACATATTTTCTTCTTTCTTTTAGAAATTGACTGTCAACAACACCTATTCTTGCTAATAAACTTAAAACTATAGGGAGTTGGAAACTTATTCCAAATGCAAAAATTAGCTTCATAACAAGTGATAAATATTCATTTACCTTAGCTTCTAATTGGATTGGAAGACTTGTAGACATCCCTGTACTTTCAAATGATAAAAAGAATTTAATAGCTAGAGGCATTATCAAATAATAAACTAGCATACCTCCCAAAAAGAAAAGAATTGGTGTTAAGATAAGATACGGAAGTATAGCAACCTTTTCATGTTTATATAATCCCGGTGCAATAAATTTCCATATTTGCATTAGAATAAATGGACAGGTCACAAAAAAAGCTGTGAAAAAGGATACCTTAATATAAGTTAAAAAAGTTTCCTGTAAGGCCGTAAAAATAAGCCTTCTATCAGACCCATCATCTTTTACAGCTTGAGCAAATGGATCAACTAAAAAACCGTAGATATGTTCTGCAAATACATAACAAATAACAAAAAAGATTATTAGAAATATAAAACTATGTATTAATCTTTTTCTTAGTTCTGTTAGATGGCTAACAAATCCACCTTCATTTTCTTCATTGCTCATCTTTTTTAGTTTCTTTTTTTATTTCTTTATCAATTTTTTCTTCATCAATTTCTAAATTAGAAACTTCATTTTGAATATTGCTTACATATCTTTTAGCGGTTCCTATCCAAGAACCAGCTTTCTTTAACATTATTGGAAAATCTTTTGGACCGAGAACAACAATTGCAATACCAACAACAATTAATATCTCAAACCAACCAATAGTAGGCATGTGATTTAATCTTTGTTTTCTGAGTCTTTATTTTCCTCGGAAATATTTTTTGGCTCTGTATCTTCAGTAACGTCTGAAGCCATTCCTTTTTTAAAACTTTTAATTCCCTTAGCTACATCACCCATTAGACTAGAGATTTTACCTCGTCCAAATAATAAGACTACTAATATAACTACGATTGCTATTTGCCAAATTCCTATGCTCATGAAAAACTTATAACCTTTTTATGATTAATTTAAAAGTTACTTTTTTGTTAATCTTTGTCTTCTGTATCAAGAGTACTATTTAACATCTCATCAATATTAGAATAAATATCCTCTTTTTTTTCTTCTTGTTTTTCTTTGTAGAATTTACCAGTTCCAAAAATCGCATTATCAATACTGGAACTATCAATAAGACCAGCCGCACCTAATTCATCAATTGTTGGTAAATCAGATAGTTTTTGGAGATTAAAATGACTTAAAAATTCGTCTGTTGTAACATACTGAATTGGTCTTCCCGGCAGATCTTTACGTCCACCTGGTTTGACCCAGTTAAGTTCCATCAATATTTCAAGAGTATTTGTACCAAAGGCAACACCTCTTATTTCTTCAATCTCAGCTCTAGTGACAGGCTGATGATATACAATTATAGCCAAAGTTTCCACCGCAGCTCTGGAAAGCTTTTTTTCAACTGTCCTCTCTTGTGACATGATGTTTGACAAGTTAGGAGAAGTTCTGAAGGACCATTTTTCTTTTATACAAACCAGATTAATTCCACGTTTAGAATATTCTTGCTGCAACTTTTCTAATGATTTAGAGACGCTACCTTTTTTAGTAATTTTACTTTCAATTGTATCAATATCTAATGGTTCTGCAGCAGCAAAAATAACTGCTTCAATTTCTTTTTCTAAATCAGTTAACTTAGACGGAAATTTAACAATATTATCTTTTGTAATCTTTTCTTTTTTAATCATTATTTTCCTTCACATAAATATCATCAAATAATTTATCTTGTTTCATAGTTAAATTTCCTTCTTTAACTAATTCTAATGATCCAGCAAATATACCTGCTTTACCCGTACGTTTATATTTTGAATTACTTTTAAAATTCTGAGGAATTAAATCATCTAATTTCTTCCAATCTATTAATTTACCAAAAAATTCTCTTATTATTTTAATTCCATCCTCAGCAGTAAATACAGGTAATTTGGGAATATTCATTTTTTGAAAGTCTTTAGTCATAATAATTGTCGAATATGACTTGAGAAGCTCAAATAAACTTAAATTATATTCTGTGCTATAAATAGATCTTATGTTTCCTTTCATTCCTCTTGATCGAATTTCTCTTCCTAATCTTTTTCTTTTAAGCATTTGTTCAGAAAGCAATCTTATCAATTCTAATTTTTTAAGCTGCAATTTTAATTTTTCAGCAACTTCTTGAACTTTAAATTCTTCTTCTGGTGTACCTGGAAGTAATAATTTAGATTTTAAATAAGCTAACCAAGTTGCCATCAATAAATATTCTGATGCAATTTCTAAATTTAAATCTTTTTCTTTTGTAATATAATCGTGAAATTGATCTGCTAACTTTGTAATTGATATCTCTTCAAGATCTACCTTTTGCGCTTTTGCCAAATCTAAAAGTACATCTAGAGGGCCATTATAGTTATTTATATCAACATTAAATAATGCAGAATCAGAAATACTCATGCTCAGATATTAACTTAAAATTTTACAAAATAGCGATGTTTTTTTTATGATAAAATTACTAACCTTTGGTGAATTATCACCAACTACCTTCATTTCAGACAATTTACCATTACAATGAAGTGCAAGATTACAACCTGCACTAAATGTTTTGATTGTATTAGTTTTTAAATCATCTTTTAAACTTTTCATTGATAAATCATCTGAAATCAAAATGTTTTTAAAGCCAATTTTGTTTCTAATTAAATTTATAATTTTTTTAGAGTGTGTAGCTGTATTTAACTTATCGATGCTTCGGTATATTACATGAGCTGTCATTGCAAAATAGCTCTGTTTTTTTTTAAATGGAAAAAAATCATTTTTATTCAAATAATTTGAGTTTTTTTTTACCACAGGAGTAAATTTATGACTATCTACCTTAGCTAATCCATGCCCCGGTATGTGTTTCATCACAGTTCCAATGGAATTTTCATGAAAATAATCAATACAAATATCTCCTATTTTAGAGATATTTTTTTTATTTTTTGAAAAAGACCTATCACCAATAATGTTGCTAGCTCCTTTAACTCGAATATCTAAAACAGGAACTGTATTTATATTAACACCGATTGATTTAAGCAAATACGAAGTTTTATCGATAAATAATTTATAAATAATATTAAATTTTTTCTTATCTTTTGTGAATAAATTACCAAAATATTCAGAAGTCAAATTATCAAATGAAATAATTTTACTTAATCGATTTACTCGTCCACCCTCTTGATCAATTAATATTGGGTATTTTTTGTCTTTAAATATCTTTTTTATTTTATCAGTTAATTTTTTAGTTTGTTCAATTGAACTTATATTTCTTGAAAATAAAATAACTCCCCATGGTTTATATTTCTTTAAAAAAGCTATCTCTTTGTTTGATAATTTTGATGATTTTAAACCAACTATAAAGGCTCTTCTATTCTTAATCATTCTCTAAAAGTTTCCAAAAATTAAACTTTTTTTTCTTTTTTTTATTTGTTTGCTTAACATATTCTATTACATTTTGTGTGTCGTTTTCCAGAATAGGTAAATTTTTTGAATATAATTTAATTTTTTCATCATTATTTTTATAAGATCTGTATGATTTCTTCTTATTTTCATCTGAAAAATAATATCTACCAGTCAAAAAAATAAATAAAGCAATTACAATAATAAAGATTAAATACTTAATTTCTTTTAGCATTACATTTTATCTGGTGTATCTACACCAACTATATCCATTCCTGATTTTACAACGTTAGATATTGCTTTTAAAAAAATTAATTTATCTGGTGAAACTTTTTTTTGATCATTAATAAATCTTTTTTCTGGGTTTTGTTTACCAAGATTCCAATAGGAATGAAATTCTGA
The DNA here is from genome assembly GCA_902619745.1 of uncultured Pelagibacteraceae bacterium. Lineage (GTDB taxonomy): Bacteria > Pseudomonadota > Alphaproteobacteria > Pelagibacterales > Pelagibacteraceae > Pelagibacter. The sequence continues at coordinate 21,879 of CACNFL010000009.1, read as the reverse complement.
GGCAAGATCATATAAATAAACAGGTATTCTATGTGGTTCCAATTTTGAACTAGCTGCATCAATACATTTGGGCCATTCTGAAATCTTTTTTAAAATTTTGATCTCATCATTTGAGTATTCAAAACTAAAATCATCTAATTCAATTTTTGAATTTAGATCTTTATCAATATGTCTAAAGACAGATGAAATTCTAGCATAACAATATTGAACGTAATATAACGGATTATCTTTAGATTTTTCTTTTACAGCATCAAAATCAAAATCTAATTCAACATCACTACTTCTGTTAAGCATGATAAACCTACTTGCATCTTTTCCTACTTCTTTAATTAAATCATCAACTGTTATATAATCACCTTTTCTTTTAGACATCTTAAATGGTTTGTTATCTTTAATTAATTTTACAAGCTGACTAATTTTACAAATCAGTTTATCTTTTTTACCCGACAAAGCCTCGACCGATGATGAAATTCTTTTGATGTAACCAGCGTGATCTGCACCAAGAATATTTATTAAATAATCAAATTTACGATCTACTTTATTTTTATGATATGCAACATCACTTGCAAAATAAGTCCATGTTCCATCTGACTTTTGTAATGCTCTATCTTTATCGTCACCAAAATCAGTAGATTTAAAAAGTAACTGTTCTCGTTCTACCCACTTTTTATCATCTTCACTAGCTGGAGCTTTAATTTTTCCTTTGTATACAAATTTATTCTTTTCTAAAAATTTTATTACACTCTCTACTTCGTTATTTGAAACAATACTTTTTTCACTAACAAAATTATCGTGATTAATTCCTAAACTCTTAAGGTTCTTTTTAATTAAAAGTAGCGCCTGATCTATAGATAAGGCTGTTAACTTATCGCTTATTTGATCATAATTATCAAAATTTAGATCTGAATTATCTGAAACTATATTTTTCGCAAAATCGATTAAATAATCCCCTGGATACAAATCAGGATTATCTTGAGGAAAAGTTTCGTTAAACTTTATTTCTCTAATTCTAAAATATACTGATTTTGTAAAATTTATAATTTGATTACCATAATCATTAACATAATACTCTTTTGTAACCTTGTGCTTATTAAATATTAACACATTAGAAATAACATCGCCTAAAATAGCTCCTCTACAGTGACCAACATGCAAAGGTCCTGTAGGATTGGCTGATACAAATTCGACTAGGTAATTATTTTTTTTCTCTTTCTCATTAATTCCAAATTTTTCAGCGTTATCTATTATTTCTTTAATAAAGTTTGACCAAAAAGATGGCTTAAATTTAATATTTATGAAACCAGGTTTAGCAACGGATATATTTTCTATTTGATCGTCACTATTTTTTATTTCAGGTGCAAGTTTTTCTGCTAATTGTATTGGAGAAGTTTTGTTTAGTTTCGATAAAACCATTGCAACATTAGTTGAAATATCACAATCAAATTTTGGGGGTGGTATTTCCGCATTAATACCATTGAAACTTTCTGGAACGATAAGTTGATTTTTTTTACTAAGCTCAACAATAATTGATTTAATTTTATCTAAATATAATTCAAAAATATTCATTTATTATTGTTATAAAGGTTAATTGCGTATCTATCTGTCATACCAGATATAAAATCTGAAATAGCTCTATATTTGTCCTTAGTCAATTGCTCTTTAGTAAGAAATTTTCTAGGATTTGATTTAATTATTTTAAATAATCTCTTAATTATCATTTTACCTCTTTGATTCTTATTAAGCACCGATTTATTGTCATACATTCTATGTCTTAAAAAAGATCGGATTTCTCGTTCTGAATTTTCTATTTTATCTGAAAAGGAAACTATTAATTGATCTGATTTTGATACATCTTTTAATGACTTAATTTTAAATTTTTTAATATTATTTTCAGTATTACTTAGTAAATCTCTAATCATAATATCTATTGAATCTCTGATGATTTGATAAATAGCAATTTTATAATTTTTTTTATTAATTTTATTTTTATATTTTTGATAAATATTTTTGAAAAAATCTAATTCAACTAATTCCTCAAGTTTAAATAGGTTTGCTTTAATTCCATCCTGAATATCATGATTATTATAGGCAATATCATCTGATATAGCTGATATTTGAGCTTCTAATGATGGATAGGTATTAAAATTAATTTTATTTTTGAAAACTTTTAAACCAATTAGTTTATTGATCATGCTTAGATCATCTACTGGTCCATTATGTTTTAAAAGTCCTTCTAAGGTTTCAAGGGTTAAATTTAATCCAGCAAATTTAAAATACTTATTCTCTAAAAACATTACAATTCTTAGTGTCTGAAGATTATGATCGAAACCTCCATAATTTTGCATACATTCATCTAAAGCATCCTCTCCTGCATGTCCAAATGGTGTATGACCTAAATCATGAGCAAGACTTAAGGTTTCAGCTAAATCTTCATTTAATTTTAGATATTTTGCAATTGATCTTGCTATTTGAGCAACTTCAATTGAATGAGTAATCCTTGTTCTAAAATGATCCCCTTCTGTGTTAACAAATACTTGGGTTTTATGCTTTAATCTTCTAAATGATGCGCTGTGAATTATCCGATCTCTATCACGTTGAAAAGGAGATCTGTATTTTGAATTAGCTTCTTTATTAAGTCTGCCTTTACTTTTAAATACGCCTAACAAAGTGTCTTTTTTCATCCTTTAATTTAAATAATTAAGTATTATATTAGTAATATCAGTGTTCAGACATGATTAAAGAAATTAAATTTACGGATAAAGCGTTAAAACAAATAGATAATTTGTTGTCAAAAAAAGACAAAGGATCATTTTTCAGAATCGCTATTAAAGGTGGAGGATGTTCTGGTTTTCAATATGAATTTACATTTGATAAATCAAAACAAGATGATGATTTAAATTATCAAAATATTTTAATTGATAAAACTTCAGCTGATTTGCTTAAAGGATCTGAGGTTGATTATGTGTCTGAACTTATAGGTGAACAATTCAAAATTTCTAATCCACAAACCAAATCTTCATGTGGTTGTGGAGTTTCTTTTTCACTTTAATGCTCATTTCATCTTGGAATGTAAACTCGGTAAGAGCAAGAATTGAAAATATCAAAAGCTATTTATTAAAATATAAACCTGATATTTTAATGATGCAGGAAATCAAAACTGAAGATGTTAATTTTCCATATGATGATTTTTCATCAATGGACTATGAATGTCATGTATTTGGTCAAAAAAGTTACAATGGTGTAGCAATTATATCTAAAAATAAACTAAAAAATGTCAAAACAGATTTAATTAAGGATAAGTTAAAACAATCAAGAATAATTTCAGCTGAATTTGAACATAAGAAAAAAAATATACAATTAATAAATATTTATACCCCTAATGGTAATCCTGTAGATACTGAAAAATATGATTATAAAAAAGATTGGCTTAATCAATTAATAAAGCAATTAAAAACTTTATCTAAAAAAAATTCAAATATTATTTTAGCGGGTGATTTCAATATTATCCCTTCAGCAGAAGATGTTTATAATGTTAAAAGTTTCGAAGATGATGCTTTATACCGACTTGAAATAAGAAAAAAATTTAGAGAAATGATTAATCTTGGTTTTAATGACGTCTACAGACATTTTTATGAAGATAAAGAAGGATATACATTTTGGGATTATATGAGAGGTGCATGGCAAAAAAATAACGGTATGAGGATTGATCATTTTTTAGTTTCAAATTCTATAATTGATCAAATTAAAGATATTAATATTAATAAAGATCCACGTGGAAGAGAAAAGCCTTCTGATCACACACCAATTGAGATAAATTTAGCTTAGAGATTTAATTTTATTTACTAATTCTTCGTTAATATTTCTTGGACCAGTGTCCATTCTATTCTTATGACGTCTTTCTCCAGGTAATCTTACTTCACCCATTGATTTCATTTTTTCAAAAAATTCCTCAGCATGCTTTTGCCAATTAGTTCCTGATGTTTTATCTGGGTTAATAGCTAATATAAATTCACCACCACTTGGAGGACCACCATCATTATTGTCTTTAGCAGCTGTTTCAAAACTAAAATTATCTCCAACTAATGCACCTGCCATTAATTCTACCATCATTGCAATTGCAGATCCCTTGTAACCACCAAAGGGTAATAAAACTCCACCATCAGCAATTTCCCCTGGATCAGTTGTTTCTTTACCATCTTTAGTTAAACCAGTGCCAAGTGGAACTTTGTGTCCTTCTCTTTTAGCAACTTGAACTTCACCCATTGCCATTGAAGAAGTTGCCATATCATAAACAACTGGTGTTTTACCTGGACGTGGCCAAGCAAATGAAATTGGGTTTGTTCCAAATAAAGGTTTTATTGCACCAGCAGGTGCTACAGCCGGCTTATAAGATGTACAAGCAAATGCTACCAAACCTTCCTCTGCTAACTTTTCTGTTTCAGGCCACATAGCAGCCATGTGATGTGAATTATTTATTGCTAATACAGCAACACCATTTTCTTTTGCAGCTTTTGCTAGTTCAGGCAATCCTTTATTTAATACAACAGGAGCTAAACAATTATTTCCTTCAACTTTAATTACTGATGGAGATATTTTTTTTACTTCAGGTTTCCCTTTTCCATTTATCTTTCCACCTTTAAGACCTGTTACATAAGCTGGCAATCTAAATAAACCATGTGATACCGAGCCATCTCGTTCAGCATTTCTAATCAAGTCTGATAAAATTGATGCTGTTTCATCATCACAACCGTTAGCTAAAAGAGTTTTTTTAGCTAGTTCAAATATTTCATCTAAAGTTAAGGATACAGTGCTCATTATTTTGATTTACATTTTTTACATAAACCAAAAAATTCTAGATTATATTTGCTATATTTCATTCCAGAGTTATCTGAAAAGCTAGATAAATATTTTGAAAGTTTTGAATTACTTATTTCTGATACATTTTCACAACTTTCGCAAATTGAAAAAGCTGTTGCTTTTGAAACCTGACAGCTTGAATTTTGACAAGCTATAAAAGCATTTCTACTTTCAATCTTATGAATTTTTCCAATTTCAACCAACTTATCTAAAGCTCTGTAAACTTGTAGAGGCGCTTTAATTCCTTTTTTTTGAACATTAAAAAGAATTGAATAAGCTTTCATAGGTCCACCAGATTTATCAATAAGATCAAAAATGATTTTTTGATTTTTTGAAAGGCTATGTTCTTTTTGCATTTTAAATTCTTATCAATTAGTTATTAGTTTTTCAATTTAATCGATTGTTTTATTTTAAATAAAGACAGTATAAATAATACTAACGAGGCAGCTATTATTGATGGTCCTGAAGATGTATTAAATTCTAATGAAGAATATAAACCTAATACAACGGACAGTAATCCACCAATAATTGAAAAAATTACCATTTTTTGAGGACTATCTGAAATATTTCTAGCCATAGCTGCTGGTATAATTAGCATACCTGTAATTAGTAATAACCCTACCATTTTAATTGATATGGCAATTACAGCAGCCATAAGAATTGTAAAAATAGCTTTTGCTCTATCAGGGTTTAACCCTTCTGCTTCTGCTAACTCATAATTAACTGTAGATGCAAACAATGGTTTCCAAATCAATTTTAGAACTAATAAAATTACTGCACCTCCAGTCCAGATGATTAATAAGTCATCGGTTGTTACGGCTAATATATCGCCAAATAAAAGTCCCATAATATCAAAACGAATAAAGGTTAAAAAACCTATTACTACTAATCCGACAGCTAATGAGGAATGTGCTAAAAGACCAAGCAAAGCGTCCCCAGGTAAATTAGTTTTTTTTTGTAGTTGAATTAGGATTAATGCAATTACTGAAGAAATTAAAAACACTGAAATAGCTATATTTAAATCTAAAGTATATGCCATTGTTACACCAAGAAGTGCTGAATGAGCTAATGTATCACCAAAATAAGATAATCTTCTCCATACTACAAAACAACCTAACGGTCCTGTTACAAATGCTATTCCTATTCCTGCAAATAATGCTCTTATAAAAAAATCATCAAACATATTAATTTTTCTTTATTTCTCCCTCATCAGAATGAACGTGATCATGTTTATGTTCATACACAGAAAGAATTTGAGATGCTTGTTCACCAAATAAGGTTTTATATTCATTATTTTTAGCAACATCCATTGGTGATCCAGAACAACATACGTGGCCATTTAAACAAACAACATGATCAGTTGCGGTCATAACTGTATGCAAATCATGTGAGATTAATAGAATTCCACAATTTAGTGTGTCAGAAATTCTTTTAATTAATTCATACAAAGCAATCTCACCAGTGTAATCAACTCCTTGAACAGGTTCATCAAGAACTAATAATTCAGGTTTTTTTGAAATAGCTCTTGCGATTAAAACTCTTTGAAATTCACCACCTGATAAATTTCCTAAATTTTTATTCTTAAGATGGATAACACCTGTTAATGTAAGTGCTTCTTCAATTGCCTCATCTTTAATATTTTCAGTTAGAAGCATAAAATCATAAACTCTTAATGGTAAGGTCCAATCAATAGATATTTTTTGAGGAACATATCCAACTTTATTTGTGTATTTCTCAACACTTCCTTCTATGTTTTTGTAAATTCCCAATGCAATTTTTGCGGTAGTACTTTTTCCAGATCCATTAGGTCCAATAAGGGTAACAATCTTTCCTTTTTCAACAGTTAATGAAACACCTTCTACTAGCCATTTATCATTTTGTTTAAAACCAGCGTTATTTAATTTTACTAATGTACTATTTTCTGAGCTCATATATTGCTTGACTTATAAATGTTATATTATTACATAATGTTATATTATAACAACCAATTAAATTACTTATTATGAAAAATATTAAAAAAATACCACTTATATTCTCAATATTATCAATTCTAACATTCTTTACACCAGCAAATGCCGAAATAAAAGTAGTTGCTTCTATTAAACCAATTCATTCATTAGCTAGTTACTTAATGGATGGTATTGCTAAACCTGATTTAATAGTTGATGGATATGCTTCTCCACACGGATTTGCAATGAAACCTTCACACGCAAAAATGCTTCAAAATGCAGATCTAATATTCTGGGTTGGTGAAGATTTAGAGAGTTTTTTAGAAAAACCATTGAGTTCAATTGCTAAGAAAGCAGAAAAAATTGAATTAATGGAAACTAAAGGATTACAGGTATTAAAATTTAGAGAAAGAAATATTTTTGACGAACATGATCATGACGATCACGGACATGACGATCATGGTAAAAAAGAAGATGATCACGACGATCATGGACATGATGACCACGGTAAAAAGGAAGATGATCACGACCATGACGATCATGGTAAAAAAGAAGATGACCATGACCATGATGACCACGGTAAAAAGGAAGATGATGACGACCACGATCATGACGATCATGGTAAAAAAGAGGATGATCATGACGACCACGGACATGACGATCATGATGGACATGCGCATGGTGAATTTGATCCACACATTTGGTTGGACCCAATTAATGCAAAAGCTATGTTAAATGAAATGGCAGAACATTTAATTGAAAATGATCCTAAAAATGAAGCTAAATATAAAAGTAATTTAGCTAAAGCTTTACAAGAAATCGATAAACTTACAATTGATGTAATGACTGATTTAAGTAGCAGTGTTGCTTCAATTGTATTCCATGATGCTTATCAGTATTTTGAGAAAAGATTTAATGTAAATATATTAGGTGCTTTTACTGTTAATACAGATGTAATGCCTGGAGCAGAACAACTAGCAGAAATCAGAGAGATAATTGAACACGATAAAGTTGCTTGTGTATTTTCTGAACCTCAATTTAACCCTGATATCATTAAAGCGGTTGCAAAAGACATGAATATTAAAACCGGTGTAGTTGATCCATTAGGAGCGACTTTAGACCCAGGTAAAGACTTATATTTCAATTTAATTAGAAATATGTCTGCATCCTTCAAAGGTTGTTAATTAAAAATTAGGTTTAATCCGGGAATTTTTTTAAATTCTCGGATTAACAAATAATTATTATTTATAATTAATCTCACAAAAAAGATTGTATTTATTTTAAAGAAGATTTATTTTCTTTCATAATCTGTCTTATGAATGATTTAAATTTATTTAAAAAAAATGGCTTTCTTGTTAAAGAAAATCTAATTTCTCAAACTAAGATAAATAAAATTAATAAAATTGTTAATGAAGTAATTTCAAAAGAAAAAAAGAGAGAAAAAGGTAATGGTACAAATGGAACTCAGTCCTATAATAATTACCATTTTGTCTATAATTCAGGCTCATCAAAAAATAAAGAAATTCTAAGATTAAATAATCCTCAAAACAGACATAAAGTTTTCTATGAATTATCTAGAGATAAAAAGATTATATCCATAGCTAAAAAATTATTGGGTGGAACAGTGAGATTTCATCTGGGTAAATTAAATTTTAAGCTTCCAAATAAGAAAAAAGGTAGTGAAATTGGATGGCACCAAGATTGGGCTTTTTACCCTCATACAAACGATGATTTAATTACAGTTGGTATATATTTAGATGATTGCTATGAAAAAAATGGGCCGCTTAAAATAATAAAGAATTCACACAAAAAAAAATTGTACAGCCACCACAGCAAAGAAAATTATTTTGTTGGAAAAATAGATACTAAGAAAAATAAAATAGGAACTAAGGATAGTGTTTCCATAACTGGAACGGCTGGAACAGTGGTATTTTTTCATTGTAGATCAGTTCATGGGTCTGGACACAATCAAATGAATAACTCAAGACCCTTAATTTTATTTGGTTATAGAGCTTGTGATGCGTGGCCATTAATCAATGATGGAAACCCTCATCCTGAGGTTAATTTAGATAATTATGACAAAAATATTATTGTAGGAAATAAATCAATAAAACCAAGATTGACTAAAGTTCCAACCATAATCCCACTCCCTAAGAAGAAACACTACGTTTCCATCTATGAACTTCAAAAAAATTAAATCACATAAAAGTCTATTGTAACAAATCTTTAACATAACATTCATATAAGTTTTGAATGTTATTTTTAAAAAAATATCTAAAGTGGATCAGTACATTCTTAGTATTAACTGGCATTTTACTTACAAATCTTAATATTTACCCACTGAATATTTATTTTCATGGTCTTGGTGTTGTTGGATGGACAATTTCTGGGTTGTTATTAAAGGATAAGGCTATTTTAACTAACTTTGGATTACAAATTCCATTATTTGTGATTGGTATTTATAAAATTATTTTTTAATGAAAAATATTTTATTTGTATGCACAGGAAATTCAGCAAGAAGCATTATTGCTGAGAGCATTATTAATAACGAATACTCAAATAAATTTAAAGCTTTCAGTGCTGGTAGCAATCCATCTGGAAAAATCAATGTTGATATTAGAAGTTTTTTAGAAAAAAATAAAAATTATGATCTAACTAATTATAGTTCTAAAAACTTTAAAAAGTTTATCGAAAATGAAATAAAAATGGATCATGTAATAACAGTATGTAATAACGCAAATAATGAGGTATGTCCTATTTGGCCTCATAAAAACCAAATTATTCATTGGGATATAGATGATCCAGTAACAAAACTTCAAAATGCAAATGATGAAGAAAAGCAAATAATCATTAGAAACACATTTAATATTATAAGTAGTAAAATTAAAGATTGGATAAATGAAAAATAAAAGTAGATATTTTCTTTCTGAATTTATTGGAAGTTGCTTTCTAGTAATGATCATAGTTGGATCAGGTTTAATGGCAGAAAATCTTACCGATGATATAGCTGTAATGCTAATTGCCAATACTATAGCAACTGGAGCTGGATTGTTTGTGCTAATAACTGTTTTTGCAGATGTTTCTGGAGCTCATTTTAATCCATTTGTTAGTATAGCAATGACAATAACTGGAAAATTAAAAAAACGTCTTCTACCCTTTTATATTTCAGCTCAGATCCTTGGATGTTTATTAGGTGTAGCTTTAGCTAATTTCTTTTTTGAACATCAAATTTTTGAATTATCGACAAAATCAAGAGATGGTATCTATATTTTTGTGTCAGAAATTATTGCTACATTAGGACTAATAATCATTATTTTTGGATCCATGAAGTCAGGTAAAATTACCGTAGCTGCATCTGTTGGATTATATATTACAGCTGGTTATTGGTTTACTTCATCAACATCTTTTGCAAATCCTGCTGTAGCAATAGCAAGAACATTCACAGAGTCGTTTACTGGTATAAGTTATTTAAACACTCCTTTTTATATAGTTGCAGAATTAATTGGTATGTTAATTGCTGTTTATGTCGCAAAAAAATTATTCTTAGAAAAAGATTGAAAAATTTAAAACTAACAAACAATATTAAATTAATTAATAAAAAATTTAAAAAAAATGAATTTTATCATTTTTTAAAAACTTCAAACCTTTCAATCGTAATACCCAAAATTAAGAACAAGTATATTTTGGTTTCACAAAAAAGAATTCCTATAAATCAAATTAATTTTGAGTTTCCATCTGGTATAATTGAAAAACATGAAACAGCTTTAATATCTGCTAAAAAAGAATTAATTGAAGAAACAGGATATAAATCAAGAAATAAATTGAGAAAAATTACTTCATTTTATTCTGAACCAGGTCGACTCACCACTAAAATTACTGGTTTTTTTTGTAATAATCTTATTAAAATTTCAAAGCCTGAAAAAGGAATAAAAATCCACATAGTTTCAGATCATCAAATAATTAAATTAATTAAGAATGGTAAATTTAATAACGCCTCTCATATTGGTATGTTTTTGTTTTATAAAAAAAAATCACTAACGTATAAGTTGTAATAGATTAAATTAAATTTTAATTATTTGAGTAAATTACTCTCGGCTCTAAAAATAATTCTCGCGCAAGAGCTTTAAATCTTTTTGTAACTTGTTTAGAAATTATTTCTTGATGTTGTGCTGGAATTTTTAAAAATACAGAGTTACCTCTTTTATACAATTTAAATTCCTCTAAGAAGATAGTAGAAATAGATGTAAGTGAGTGAGCAAATCTTAAGGCTGCACCAACTTGTTTACTAGAAAAAATTTCATTATTATTTAAAAATGTCAAATATTCTATTTTAGGGTTGTATTTAATGCTGCAGTACCTCCAATAACATGAAAGAGCTATTTGAATTCTTTCTTTATGTGAAAGTCTCAATAACGGAGTATTTAATGTTTCTTGAAAAACTAATTCTGCTTTTTGAAAAGCACCAAGTCCCCAATCCATATGACTTAAAACACAAGCTAAATTAAGCAATTTTTCATCGAAATGTTCATTACCATCAAATACAGGTTTGATAAATTCATGATACTTTTTGTAAGTTAATCCCAAATCACCTCTTTTCTTAGAAATATATTCTAATGATTTTTCAAAAACTTGAGAGTTATCAATATTTTTAAAGTAATCTGTTGCAAGAGATCCCTCTCTAATACCGCTTATAGAGCATATTATGTTTTTTGGATTTGTTGCTCTCATGATCTCATCTAATATTATAGAGCTATATGGTAGATAGGGTGTTCTAGATTTAGATATATATTCAACTGTTTTTAGTTTTGCTTTGTTGAACGATGCAATTTTTTCTACAAATGTCGATATAGTTTCATAATTTACTGAATACTGATGGATTATGTGGACAGGGTGTTTATTTTGAAAAAGATGAAGTTTAAATAAAGCTCTCCATGTTCCACCAACTAAATATAGGTTTTCAAATTTTTTTTTAGATAACCATTTCTCATCTCTCAAAAGTTTTTTTATATATTTGGAAAGGTTTCTCTTTTTTACAATTGGATTATTTATTAATCTTAAAACACCTAAGGGTAAAGATGTTTTATTAGTGATCAAACCATTTTCAACTCGAGCTAGTTCTAAACTACCTCCACCAAGATCGGCAACTAACCCATCTACATTATCAAATCCAATTTTAACACCTTCTGCTGAACAAATTGCTTCTTCCTCACCACTTAAGATTTCTATTTTTTTCTTAAAAAGATTTTCTACGTATTCAACAAATGGTTTTGCATCAGTTGCTTCTCTTAAAACAGCAGTTGCTATTATTTTTAAATTAACAATTTTAGAAACATTTAAAATCTCTGAAAATCTCTTCAATACTTTTTGAGCATAATCAACACCAGACTTATGAAGTTTTCTTGATTTATCTAAATTTTTACCAAGTTCACAAACAGCTTTTTCATTGAAAAATGGCACACGAGAAGAGCTAAAATCTTCATAAATTAGCATCCTAATAGAATTAGATCCTATATCAATAACTGCTAATTTAGCAGGTTTTAATTTTAAATTTTGTTTATTTTTAAAAACTTTAATTTCCACTTTTAATTAATCTTAAGTTTAATTTTTTCGGTTTCATTTTTAATTTAGCTTTACCTCTTCCAGATAAACTAGGATTATTCATAAAATAATCATGGGCTGAAAAAGAATCATTTTCACTATATTTTATTTTTTTATAATTTCCACTAGCATCGAGTTCCCAACTTTGTTTTTTATCTAAATAATTAGCTAACATAATTTGATCAAGAACTTGTTCATGGACTGTTTGGTTTTCAATTGGAACTAGAAGTTCAACTCTTCGATTTAAATTTCTTGGCATTAAATCTGCTGATGAAATAAAAACTTTTGCATCTCTACTAGGCATTGTTTTTCCATTTGAAAAACAATAAATTCTTGAGTGTTCCAAAAATCTTCCAATCATGCTTTTAACTATTATATTTTCAGATTTATCTTTAACTCCAGGTCTTAAACAACAAACACCTCTTACAAATAAAAATATCTTTACTCCAGCATTTGAAGCTTCGTAAAATTTATCAATTATCGCTGGATCTACTAAGGAATTCATTTTGGCCCATATTTCACCTTTTTTACCTTTTTTGACATTTGCTATCTCGTTAGCAATACATTTGTTCAAAGTTTCCCTAAGATTAATTGGTGATATAGATATTTTACTAAGATTTCGTGGTTTTGAATAACCAGTTACATAATTAAAAAATTTTTCTACATCAGTTGCTATTTTTTTATCAGAGCTAAATAAAGATAAGTCAGTATAAATTTTTGCATTAACTGGGTGATAATTGCCAGTTCCCAGATGTATATAAGTTTGAATTTTTCCCTGCTCTTTTCTTAATATTAAAGATGATTTTGCATGTGTTTTATATTTTGCAAAACCATAAACTATTTGAATTCCTGCCTTTTCTAAACTTCTTGAAAGTTGAATGTTTGCTTCTTCATCAAATCTTGCTTTGATCTCTATTAAAGCGGTTACTGTCTTTCCATTTTCAGCTGCTGTTATTAAGGCTTTAACAATTGGAGAGTCTAACGTTGTTCTGTATAGAGTTTGTTTAATTGCTATAACTTTTTTATCATATGCAGCTTGATTTAAAAACTCAACGACAGCATCAAATGTTTCAAAAGGGTGATGAACTATTAAATCCTTTTTTTTTATAGTATCAAAAAAATTATTATTAAATTCCTTTAATCTCTCAACCTCTCTGGGATTAAAATTTTTAAATCTTAATTTAGAATTTTTAATTTTACAAACTTGGTCGATATCTTGAATTCCAACAATGCCTTCAATTTCATAGATGTATTCAGATTTTACGTTTAACTTATTGGTTATAAACTTAATTAAGTCATTATTACTATTTTTTAAAATTTCTAAACGTACGATGTCACCTGTTCTTCTTCTTTTTAAAGCCAATTCAAAAGATCTTACTAAATCTTCGGCCTCCTCTTGAATTTCTACATCACTATCTCTTATAACTCTAAATAACATTTTTTTATCTAAATCATGATCAGGAAATATTTCAGAAGCAAAAAAACTTATAACATCATCAATAATTAAAAATTTTTTAAAACTTTTATTTCCATCTATTTCAATAAATCTTGATAAAGCTTTTGGAATTACTATTATTGCATTTAAAACTCTTTTTTTATTTTTCTTATTTAATCTCATAACTAATGCTCTTCCTTGATTTGCAATAAATGGAAAGGGATGAGCTGGGTCTATTGCCGATGGTGTTAGCAGAGGGTAAATTTCTTCATTAAAAATTTTAAATAATCTTTTTTGATCCGATTTACTTAAATTTTCAGGTTTAACTATACTTATATTTGCTTTTTTTAATTGAAGAATTAAATCTCTATATATTTTATTTTGTTTATTAAGAAGATTATTTGTTTCCAAAATAACTTCACTCATTTGTTCATCAGGAGTAAGACCATCAGAGCTAAGAGAATCTACCTCTTGCTTGATTTGACTATATAAACCCGCGACACGTACCATAAAGAATTCATCTAAATTTGATCCAGCTATAGATAAAAATTTAATTCTTTCATAAAGTGGGTTTTCAATATTTTGGGCTTCTAGAAGAACTCTGTCGTTGAATTTGAGCCAAGACAATTCTCTATTTATGTATTTAGATCTAAGTATTTCTTTATCTTGTTTTTTTAATGCAGTCATATATTTAAACTTTATGCTCAAATTATACGTTATGCGTCATGCAAAATCTAGCTGGGACCATCCAAATCTTGAGGATCATGAAAGACCTTTAAGTAAGCGTGGCAAGAAAAATGCAAAAAAGATTTGTGAATTTTTTGTTAAAAAAAAATATAAGTTTGATTACATATTACTTTCATCATCAAAAAGAACAAAGAAAACGTTAAAAATTTTATTAAAAAAAATAGAAAAACCAAAAAAAATTATTTCTTCAAAAAAATTATACCTATCAAGTGAAGATAAAATTATAGATATAATAAAAAAAATACCTAAAAAATTTAAATCTGTGCTTTTAATTAACCACGAGCCTGCTGTTAGAAATCTAGTACGATCACTGACAAAAAATCATAACAACAATCATTTTAAGTTATTAAACTATAAATTTCCAACATCAGCTTTTGCAAAAATTTATTTTGATTTTAATGAATGGAATAAATTAGATGGAAGTGGTTTAATTAAGGAATTTATGAGACCTAAAGACCTTCAAGATTCTAATGAATAACCTGCTGATCTTACAGTTCTAATTAATGGTTTGGTTTTATCTATATTAATAGCTTGTCTTAATCTTCTAATATGTACATCGACTGTTCTAGACTCTACATAAATATTTTCACCCCAAACATTGTTTAATAGTTGTTCTCGTGAATATACTCTTTTTGGATTTTTGATAAAAAAATCTAATAATTTAAATTCTGTAGGACCTAAATTTATTTCAACATTATTTCTATAAACTCTTTTTGTTATTCTATCTATTTTTAGATCTGTAAACTCAACAACATCTGCAGATGATTGTGGTTTTGATCTTCTAAGTAGTGATTTAATTCTTGCATTAAGTTCTTTTTGACTAAATGGCTTTGTTACATAATCATCTGCACCTGTATCAAAAGCTCTTAATTTGTCCTCTTCCTCACCTTTTGCTGTCAACATTATTACAGGTATGTCGTTATACTTTTTGTCTTTTTTTAAATTCTTACATATTTCAACACCTGACAAATCTGGCAACATCCAATCCATTAATATTAAGTCAGGATGCTTATCTTTAATTTGTTTAAGTGCATCTTCACCATTTTCGGAATAGCTTACTTTGTGACCTTCTTTTTCAAGATTATATTTTAGCAGCGTTACTATTGAAGTTTCATCTTCAGCAATAAACACGTGAGCAGACATTTATTACTTTTCTCCTGTTACTATTGGCTCTGTTCCTTTTGGACGATCTCCTTCTAAATACTCTCCTGTAACTAAATAATATACCTGTTCTGCAACGTTTGTTGTGTGATCACCGATACGTTCAATATTTTTAGTAACAAATAATAAATGAGTACCATCATCTAGATTTTTTTCGTCTTCCTTCAAATATTTTATTACTTCTTGCATACATAAATTTGTTAAATCATCTATTTGTTCATCACCTTCCCAGACATTTATAGCCATAGCAGATGACCTATCTAAATATGCATCCAAAATAGATTTGAGTTGTTTTTGAACATTAGAAGAAACTCTTACCAAAGCTTCGGTCAAATTTTTTGGTAAATTTTCATTTAATAATAATGTTCTTTTTGAAATATTCTTTGCCAAATCACCTATTCGTTCTAAATCAGATGAAATTTTCAATGCGGTTACAGTTTCTCTTAAATCTATTGCCATTGGTTGTCTTAAAGCAATTAGATTTACCACCTGTTGCTCTATTAAAGTTTCAAACTTATCTATTTTTTCGTCATCTTTTATAACAGCTTCCGCATTATCACTATTTCTTGTGGTAATGGCTTGAATAGCCTTGCCTAATGACTCCTCGCAAAAACCACCCATTTTAATTATATTACTATTTAAATTTTTAAGTTCTTCCTCGTAAGACTTAACCGTGTGTGGTGCTTCAACCATTATCCAAACCTCCCTGTAATATAATCCTGAGTTCTTTTATTTTCAGGATTCTTAAATATTTTATCAGTAGAACCATGTTCTATCAATTCTCCCAAATGAAAAAAGCCTGTGTTTTGGGATACTCTTGCTGCTTGAGCCATTGAATGAGTAACTATTATAATAGTATGGTCTTTTTTTAACTCATCAATTAGTTCTTCTATTTGAGCTGTAGCAATAGGATCTAAAGCAGAACAAGGCTCGTCCATAAGAATAACTTCGGGTTTAACTGAAATAGCCCTTGCTATGCATAATCTTTGTTGTTGTCCACCAGACAAACCAGTTCCTGGTTCATGAAGTCTATCTTTGACCTCTTCCCATAACGCTGCTTTTTTTAAGCTATTTTCAACTATTTCATCCATTTCATTTTTTGATTGAGCCATGCCATGAATTGTTGGGCCATAAGAAATGTTTTCATAAATAGTTTTAGGAAAAGGATTTGGTTTTTGAAAAACCATACCAATTTTTTCTCTTAATCTAACTACATCACAACTCTTGTCATTGATATCAAAATCATTGATAATAATCTGACCTTTAACTCTGCATATATCAATCACATCATTCATTCTATTAAGACATCTTAAAAAAGTAGATTTACCACAACCTGAAGGACCAATTAGTGCTGTAACCTGATTTTCTTCAATATCTAAGTTTATATTGAATAGAGCTTGTTTCTTTCCATAGAAAACATCTACATTTTTTGAATTTATCTTTATCATCTTAACTCCATTTTTTTTCAAATTTATGTCTAATTATTTGTGCAAACAAATTCATTATGATTAAAAATCCCAATAGGACCATAATACAAGCAGAAACTTTCTCGACAAATCCTCTTTCAGCACTCTCTGCCCATATATAAATTTGTACAGGCAAACTTGCAGCTGGATCTAAAGGAGATCCTGGAATTGTATTTACAAAAGCTACCATACCAATCAATATCAAAGGTGCAGTTTCACCTAAAGCTTGAGCCAAGCCAATAATTGTACCTGATAAAGTTCCTGGCATAGATAATGGCACTGTATGATGCATTGTAGTTTGCATTTTACTAGCGCCCATTGCAAGTGCAGCCTCTCTTATACTTGGAGGAACTGCTTTTAAAGATGCTCTACAGGCAATAATTATTGTTGGCAATGTCATCAACGATAAAGTTATTCCACCAACTAGAGGTGTTGATCTAGGTAACTGAAATACAGCCAGCAAAATACCTAGTCCCAAAAGACCAAAAACAATTGATGGAACAGCTGCTAAGTTATTTATATTTACCTCAATAAAATCAGTAAATCTATTTTTTGGTGCAAATTCCTCTAAATAAATAGCTGCTAGCACTGCAACAGGAAATGCAATAACTAAACAAACTAAAATAGAAAAAATCGATCCCATAAATGAGCTTGCTATACCAGCTAATTCAGCCTCTCTTGAATCTGGGTATGTAAAAAAACTTAAATTGAATTTACTTTCAACTCTTCCCTGTTCTACAAGTTGATCAAAAATCTTTAATTGATAATCTGTAACTCTTCTTTGATCTTCGGGTAAATCCCTTGGATAATTGCCTTTAAATACTTGATCTAAATCATCTGAAGCAGTTAAGTAAACATCTTTAGTTTTTCCAATTAATGAAGGGTCATTTAAAAGCTCCCTTTTAATCTCTCTTTCAAAAAAGTAAGAGACCATTCTCTTCAGATCATTTTGTTGTTTTTCTGAGGCACTTTTATCTAAATTAAACATTGTTTGTAAAGCTAGATCAAAATAATCTGCATCCTCTAAGTCTTCTTTGGAAGGATTTTCGTCAAGGTACATGGTTTCAGCATCAAAGGTGACTGGTACAATCAACCAAGTTTTCTGAAACGCTGTATAGCCAGTAGAAAAGATTTTAAAAATAAAAATTGTTAAAAATAATAGAGCTAAAAAAATTGCGCTTTTCCCGTAAAATTGAAATCTTTTTTCGGCCCTATATCTAGAATTTAGGAGTTTTTCTTTATTTTTATTCATATTTTTCCCTATATTTTTTAACAACTCTTAATGCAAAAATATTTAAACTAAGTGTTACCAAAAACAATGTCATACCTAGTGCAAATGCTGCCTGGGTTTTAGGATCTCCAAAGGCCTGATCTCCAATTAATATTACGACAATTTGAGCAGTGATAGTTGAAGTAGATTCTAAAGGGTTAAATGTTAAGTTGGCTGCAAGGCCTGAAGCCATAACTACAATCATTGTTTCTCCAACAGCTCTGGAAACACCTAGCAAGATAGAACCAACAATTCCTGGTAATGCTGCTGGAAAAATAACTTTTTTTATTGTTTCTGATTTAGTAGCCCCCATTGCATAACTACCATCTCTTAAACTTTGAGGAACACTAGTAATAACGTCATCACTCAAACTAGATATAAACGGAATAATCATTATCCCCATTACACCCCCTGCAGCTAGAGCACTCTCTGCAGATACTTCTAATCCCATTGCCGTTCCTATATCTTTAAGGAATGGTCCAACTGTTAAAGCTGCAAAAAAACCATAAACTACAGTTGGTATGCCTGCTAAAATTTCAATTAAAGGTTTTGCATATTGTCTTACTTTGGTTGAAGCGTATTCAGCTAAATAAATTCCACTCATCAATCCAATTGGTATAGCAACACACATTGCAATTAATGCTATAAAAAATGTTCCGGCAAAAATTGGTACAGCCCCAAATGTATCAGAATACATTGATGGATCCAAAGGCTCAGAAGCATCTCTCACAAATGCTTTAGCTGGATACCAATGAGTTCCAAAAATAAAATCAAACAAGGGAATTACTTTAAAAAAATCGATAGTTTGAAATATTAATGAAAAAACAATTCCAATAGTTGTTAATATAGCTGCCAAAGAAGCTGTAAATAAAACAGCATTTAAAAATTTTTCAACCGGTTCTCTTGTTCTGTTGTTTGAAGAAATTCTTTTATAACCATAAACTATAGAAGCTATAATTATTGCCAAAATTAAAACAACTTTAGAGTTTTGGGCTATAGATCGAAGATTTAAATATTTTTCTGCAGATGTTTCAAGATAAGTAGTAATTTCTCCACTAAACTGACCACGAGATAATGATTTAGTTTTTTCATAAATTAGATTTAGTTCGTCATCAAGATATCCTTGATTGCTATAATCACTTAAAATTATTAACTTAACTATACTCGGCTCAAATATTGCCCATAAAGAATAAATAATAAAAGCGGGTATTGCGCACCATATTGCTAAATAATACCCATAAAATTGTGGAAGTGCTGTTAATCTAGTATTTGTTGCTTGAATTGAGTAGGCTTTTTTTCTTCCAAAATAGTAACTAGTAAAACCAAGAAGTACAATAAAGATGAATATAACTAAGTTCAAAGAATCTCCTAATGTTTTACTTTACACTTTCTTAAAAAAAAAGGGGTCTAAAAAGACCCCTTATCTTTATTTGTTAACCAGCTTTATTAGTCAGCCATTGCAACAAGATCTTTCGCATTAGTTCTAGTTGTCTTGTACAACTTCTTATCTAATGGTACTAAACCAATATCAGCCAAATAGCCATTTTTACCTATAGCTTTAGTTGTAGTGAACTCTTTTACAAATTCATGTAATCCAGGGATTACACCAACGTGAGCTTTTTTCACATAGAAAAATAATGGTCTTGCAACTGCATAACTGTAGTCTTGAATACTCGCAAGAGATGGTTGACCACCATCAATGCTAGCAGCTTGCAATTTGTCTTTAGCAGCTAAGAAATAACTAAATCCAAAGAAACCAAACATGTCTTTATCTTGTACTAATTTTTGAATGATTAAACTATCGTTTTCACCAACTTCAATAGCAGCACCATCTTCTCTATAAAGTTTTTGAGGTTTTTTGTATTTTTTATTTCCAGCCTCATAACCAGCTTTATAAAGAGCTTTAGCTTCTTTAGTCATACCTTTTTTCATTACCAAAGAATTCCAAGCATCTCTTGTTCCAGAAGTTCCTGGAGGGATCATTACAGAAATTTTCTGTTTAGGTAGACTTGGATCAATTTGGTCCCAAGTTTTATAAATATTTGGAACTAATTTACCATCAACAACTGTATGTGCAGCTAATGCTAAATATAATTGCTCTTTAGTAAAGTTAATTGGTTTTGCATCTTTACTATAAGCTAATGTAATACCGTCATTACCAATAACGATCTCAACGATTTCATTAACTCCATTTTTTTTACATAGAGCTTTTTCTTTATCTTTCATGGCTCTTGATGCATTTGTAATATCTGGATGTTGTTCACCAACACCAGCGCAGAATAGTTTAGCTCCTCCACCAGTACCAGTCGATTCGATTACAGGAGTTTTAAATCCTGAACCACCGAATCTTTCAGCAACAACAGTCGCGTAAGGGAATACTGTAGATGAACCAACTATTTTAATTTGATCTCTTGCTTGAGCAACTGTCGCAATTGTTAAAGCAACAAGCGAAGCAATTATTATAGTTAGTTTTTTCATTATCTTTAATCCTTTCATTATTAATTAAAAGATTTCAGACTCGTATAAATTTATTGAATCTTTAATATTACAGAATTGTTACAGTTTTGTTAAAAAGGTAACTTTTTAGTTGTATTTCATTGAGATAATAATCTCATTTTTTTCGGTTTCCAAACCACCTTTGCATGAAACTGGATTAACATTATCCTTAAAAGCAAGTTCTGTTGTAGGCCTTAAAATAACTTCCAATTTCACGAGATTAACTAATTCCTCAAGAACACTTTGATCATAACGCCATTTGGGCCAACTACTTGGAGTTGAAAATATAGATGTTAAATAACTTGTTGCCATAGTAAATCTATAATTACTCATATTTTCATTTCTTAGTAAATGATCTCTGACAGAATTAAATATATTTCTACATCTAAATGAATCTGACATGTAGTTTTCTTTTTTTAAATTTTCGTTTACAGGAATTGAAATAATTAGATCTACTGAATTGTTTCGATATGAAGTGAGAACATCCATGTAAATATCTTCATATGGGACATCTTTATGTTTTTTAATTTCAGAATAAGTGCTTTTTAAATCTTCTTGTAATCTAAAAACACCAATATCGAATACAGTTAATTGTTGATTCCTTAGAATTGTAGATATATCCGATGATATACTTTTAGTAATCATCGACATAAAAACAAATAAGATAATTAAAATACTATGCAATACCTTAATCATATTAAAAATTTAATTAAAATAGGATACGAATCAACAAAAGATTTGTTAAATATTGATCGAATAAGAGTTAATTTTAAACAACTTTTTAAATTAATTATTTTGTTGGAAGATATATTTTAATTTCAGTACCTTCATTAAGTTTACTAAGAATCTCGTAATCACCTCTGTGTTGAGATATAATATGTTTCATGATAGCTAAACCTA
>CACNFL010000008.1 GCA_902619745.1 uncultured Pelagibacteraceae bacterium | reverse complement strand
GGAAGAATTTTAGTAAGAAAATCAGGAACAGAATCTAAAATAAGAGTAATGGGAGAAAGTGAAAATAAAGCTCTTTTATACAATTGTGTAAATATGATTACAAAAAAAATTAAATAAATTGAAACCAAAGTCTAAAATTTTAATTATTGCAGGATCTGATTCGTCTGGTGGAGCAGGAATTCAAGCTGATATAAAAACTGTTACCTCTCTAGGTTCTTATGCAATGACAGCAATAACAGCAGTTACTTCTCAAAATACCACAGGTGTAAAATCAATTGTTGGAATTAATCCTAAAGAAATTTTTAATCAAATTATTTATAGCTGCAAAGATATAAGACCTGATGCAATAAAAATTGGTATGCTACATTCTTCAGAGGTTATTAGAATGGTACTGAAAGCTTTGGATGTAATTAAAGTTAAAAAAATCGTATTAGATCCAGTTATGGTTGCTAAAGGAGGGGCTAAACTTATAGATAGTAAAGCTATTCAATTATTAAAATTAAAATTAATTAAAAAAGTATCACTTATTACCCCCAATATCCCAGAGGCAGAAATTTTGACTAAAACAACAATTATAACAAAAGAGGATATGATTTTTGCTGCTAATAAACTTATAGGATTAGGAGCTAAAAATGTACTTATAAAAGGCGGTCATTTAAAACATAAAAATGTAATAGATATTTTAATAAACAAAAAAGACATAAAGATCTTCAAAAGCGAGCGTTACAAAACGAAGAATACCCATGGTACAGGTTGTACATTATCTAGCTCAGTTACAACTTTTTTATCATGTGGAAAAACAGTAAAGAAATCTTGTGAGCTAGGAATTAAGTATGTAAATTCTGCAATTAAATCAAACCCGAATTATGGAAAAGGTCATGGCCCAATTAACCATCTCACTTCTTTAAAAGTAAACAGAAAATTTAAATAATGAAAAATATAGTCGTTGTTGGATCTCAATGGGGTGACGAAGGTAAAGGAAAAATTGTTGATTGGTTATCTGAACAGGCTGATGTAGTAATAAGATTCCAAGGAGGTCACAATGCTGGTCATACTTTAGTGATTGAAGGTGTTACTTATAAATTGAGATTATTGCCATCTGGAATAGTTAGAAAAGGTAAAATATCAATTATTGGTAACGGAGTTGTCGTAGATCCATGGGCTTTATTAGAGGAAATAGAAGAAATAAAATCTAAAGGTGTAGAAGTAAATGTAAATAATTTTATTATTTCGGAGTCCGCAAATTTAATTTTGCCTTTTCATAGAGAAATGGATGAGATTAGAGAGGATGCAGCAGGAAAAAGTAAAATAGGAACTACAAGACGTGGAATTGGACCAGCATATGAAGATAAAGTTGGAAGAAGATCTATAAGAGTTATGGATCTAAGATCTGAAAAAAATTTAGATCAAAGACTCGACTCTGTACTAGTTCATCATAATGCAATTAGAAAAGGCCTAGGAAAAAAAATTTTTGAAAAAGATCAGCTTAAATCTGATTTGCTTAAAATAGCACCCAAAATATTAGAATTTTCTCAGCCAGTTTGGTTAAAGATTGATCAATTTAAAAAACAAAAAAAGAGAATTTTATTCGAAGGAGCCCAAGGTATTTTACTTGATGTAGATCATGGAACTTATCCTTTTGTAACTTCATCTAATACTGTTGCCTCAAGCGCAGCTACAGGAACTGGTTGTGGCCCTAATTCGATTAATTATGTTCTTGGAATTACAAAAGCTTACACAACAAGAGTTGGGGAAGGTCCTTTTCCTACAGAATTAACAGATGATATCGGCGAACTTTTAGGAACACGTGGAAAAGAATTTGGAACTGTTACGAGTAGAAAAAGAAGATGCGGATGGTTTGACGGTGTTTTGGTAAGGCAAACTATTAAAGTTTCAGGGATTGATGGTATCGCTTTAACAAAATTAGATGTACTCGATGAATTAGATGAAATTAAAATGTGTGTTGCTTATGAGCTTGATGGTAAAAGATTAGATTATTTACCTGCTGCTGTAGAAGATCAAATAAAAATAAAACCAATTTATGAAACTTTTCCAGGTTGGAAAGTTTCTACAAATGGAGTTAAAAATCTGGACTCATTACCTGAAAATGCAAAAAAATATATTTTTGCTGTTGAAGATTTTATTGGTGCAAAAGTATCAAGTATCTCAACTAGTCCAGAAAGAGATGATACTATTTTAATTGAAAACCCTTTTGAAGTTTAGTTTGCGGGTAAAAGATTTTTTGATTTAGCTAATAGAAGCATGTGCTTTTGGAGTTTTTCAAACGCTTTATTTTCTATTTGTCTTACTCTTTCTCTGCTAATTTTATATTTTTTACTTAAATCTTCTAGTGTAGTTGGGTCATCATTTAGTCTTCTTGAGTATAAAATTTCTCTTTCTCTATCGTTAAGAACTTTAATAGAGTCTTTTAATAAATCTTTTCTTTGTTCCATTTCCTCGTGGTGAGCAAATTTTAAGTCTTGATCAAGTTCTTTATCAACCAACCAGTCTTGCCATTCATCGCCATCTTCCCCAACTTGAGCATTTAGCGAGAACTCTTTTCCAGAAAGTCTTCTATTCATTGAAACGACTTCTTCTTTACTTACATCCAGCTTATTAGCTATATGATCAACGTGTTCATCTCTTAAGTCACCTTCAGTTTCTGGAGAAATTTGATTTTTAATTTTCTTTAGATTAAAAAATAATTTTTTTTGAGCAGTAGTAGTTCCAATTTTGACAAGACTCCAAGATCTTAAAATATATTCTTGAATAGAAGCTTTAATCCACCACATCGCATAAGTTGCCAATCTAAAACCTTTTTCTGGTTCAAATTTCTTAACAGCTTGCATAAGACCTACATTTCCCTCTGAAATCATTTCATTAATAGGCAAACCATATCCTTTATAACCCATAGCAATCTTTGCAACTAATCTTAAGTGACTAGTGACTAGTTTTTCTGCAGCTTTAATATTACCAGTCGTTTTCCAGTTCTTTGCTAGCATATATTCTTCCTCTGCAGCTAACATCGGAAATTTTTTAATCTGCTCTAAATATGCAGATAGTCCACCTTCATTAGAAAGGGTTGGCAGATTGTTGCTCATTGTTGTGCTCATAGCAGTGTTTATTTAATTAATTATACCTAATTTTCAATAATTTATTCTTCAGTGTTTCTAAGCATTTTTAGAATATTATTTAGATCTTGTGGCAAAAGTGAGGAAAAAATCATCTCTTTCTTAGTGCGTGGATGTATAAATCCTAAAGTTTTTGCATGCAAGAATTGTCTATTTAATTTATTAATTGAATTTTGGATATCTAAATCAATATTTTTTAATTTTTTATATTTTTTTTTATATTTATCATCTCCAACTATACTATTACCTTTATAATTCATATGAACTCTTATCTGATGCGTTCTTCCTGTATCTAATTTACATTCAACTAAACTAAAAGTTGGTGTTTTCTGATTTTCAAAAATTTCAAGTGTTTTATAATTTGTTATAGCTTTCTTACCTTTAGAACTACTAACTTCCATAAGTTGTCTATTTTTTGAACTACGAGTTATAAATGTTTCAATCCTTCCTGAGGAGGGTCTTAATTTTCCCCATATTAAAAGTTGGTACTCTCTTATGATTGTATGATCACTAAATTGTTTTGATAAATTTTCATGAGTTTCATTGTTTTTTGCAATTACAACTAAACCAGATGTATTTTTATCAATTCTATGAACAATACCAGGTCTTAACTCATCACCTATATTTGATAAAGAATCCTTATCATAATGCATCAATGCATTAACAATTGTTTTATCATAATTTCCAGCTCCTGGATGCATGATTATTCCAGCAGGTTTATTAATTACTAATAGATCATCATCTTCGTATATTATTTCTAATTTAAATTCATAAGGTTTAAGGGATGCTATTTCAGGCTCTGGAATCTTAAGATTTATGGTATCACCAATTGAGACTTTTTTTGAAGGACTTTTAATTATTTCATTATTTAGTGTTAACTTTTCTTTTAAAATTAAATTTTTAATTCTAGTTCTACTAATTAATTCCTCTCTTTTGTTAATTAAAACATCAACTCTTAAATTCTTCTCATCTTCTTTGACTATAAAATTAATGTTTTTTTCCATAAAATATAATATTAATACTATATGCGCTTGTAGCTCAATTGGATAGAGCGCCTGACTTCGGATCAGGAGGTTGAGGGTTCGAGTCCTTCCGGGCGCACCACACAATAAAAAAATGTATTACTCAATAATTATACCAATATATAAAGAAAAAAATAATATTATTAAATTAATATCTTTAATAAATCATTATTTAAAAAACTTTGAATTTGAAATTTTAATAATTGACGATGATTCTAATGATGGAACAAAAGAATTGTTTAAGAAAATACAATTTAAAAAAAATATAAAATTCTTTGTCAGAAAAGAAAAACCAAGAGATTTAACCCAATCTGTATTTTTGGGTATTAGGAAATCTAAATATAAAAATTTAATTTTGATGGATGGAGATTTACAACACCATCCTAAGTATTTACCGAAAATTTGTAAAATTTTTAGCCAGGAAAAAATAGATTTTTTGATTTGTGTGAGAAATTTTTCAAAAAGATCGGGACTTTCAATTTTGCGTTTTTTTTTATCTATTTTTATTATTAAGGTTATAAATTTAATTTTTGGCTACAAATGTTCAGATCCAATGAGTGGTTTTTTTATATTTCAAAAAAAAAATTTTTTTAAAAATAAATTATACCCACATGGTTTTAAAATTTTACTTAATTTAATTTATTCATCAAGTAAAAGTTTAAAAATAAAAGAGTTTCAAATAAAGTTTAATAAAAGACATAATAATAAAAGTAAAATGAACCTAAAAGTTTTATATCATATTGTTTGCTCAATAATTTACCTTTTCCTTAAAAAAATTTTTTAATTTTTTTTAAATTTTTTTAATAAAAAATCTGGTAGTTTGTGTGTAGAAATAAAAACAAAATCTGTATCATTTAATTTAAAATTTTTACACTTAAGATCATCTTCTAATTTTTTGTCTCCAACTGCAAACCTTGCATTATTTAGACACAAAAACCATATACTATTAATATCATCATTTTGCTGTTCATAGTTTTCTAGCAATACCATGTTATTATCCTGAAATATTTTTTTTGTTTTTACATAATTTTTGAATACATCATTATCTTGAATTATAATATTTTTAGAATTATCTTTGATTATAATTTTCAATGCATCTGTGATTGGTGGTCTTTTGATTGGATGATTATTAATATTGAAGGAGAAAAATATAATCGTTGTTGTAGTGAGAACTAAAGAATAAATTATGCCATTTTTATATTTTGACAAATTAACACAAATCCAAATCAATATCAGAGGAACAATGAAAATAACATATTTAGGTGACATTATTGATGCTCTAAAAATTGTGTAAGTCAATGTTAAAAAGTAAGATGACAAAATAATGTAAACTAGTAGATTTATTTTTGACGATTTAAAAATTAAATTTTTTAAATTTAAAATTAAAAAATAAGAAAATAATAACAAATATATTCCACCTAATAATTTTGAGCCAAAAAAAGTTTTAAAGTGATAATTATAAAAGAATGAGTCGTATAATACTGTATAGTGAGAATCTCTTGCTAAATTGTAAATTAGATAGTTTTTGTTTAATATTAAATAGGTTATTAAAATTAAAGTAAAAACTAAAAATAATTTTAGCTCTAATTTTTTTTTAATAAAAAATTTATTAACTAGAAACATTGTTTTTCCAAAAAAAATAGTTCCAGAGATAGGCCAAAGAGAAAGAACATAAACAGAAATAATAAAATATAATATAAAAGTATATAAATTTTTTTTATCTAAGAGTTTAATAAATAAAATAATACATACTAATGAAGAAAAAACTAAAATACTATGTGCCCTAATCTCTGCTGATTGCCAAAACAAAAATAGATTAAATATTAAAAGTAAACTTACAAAAAATGTTTGTTTTTTATCTAAAAAAAAACTTGATAGGTAAATTGAAGCAGGAATAATTAATGTTCCAGCTACTACTGATAGTAATCTTCCTACATGATCAGAGTATCCAAATATTAAAAATGTATATTTTAAAAAAAATAAATACAATGGTGGATAATATTCAGTTAAAACTGTATCACCTTTGTCTCCATAAAATCTTTTCATAGTATCAGAAAAATTTATGTATGGGTCTGAAACGTAAATAGAGTGCCATTCATCATGCCAGGACTCTCTGTCTTCTAGTAAAAAATATCTTACTAAAAAAGCTACACTTGTTAAGATAAAGTAGATTGAATATTTGTTATAAAAAAATTTCATGACTTTTTATTTATTCACCAATATTTATTAAAGTTCCTTTTTCTCTAGCCTTGTCAAAAGAATAATAAAATACAATTACTGATAAAGTTATATAAATTCCATTTAAATAAATTGCGTTAGAAATATTTTCATAATTTACCATTCCATTGACCAAGATATTTCTAGTCTCCTCAAAAATATAAACCAATGGAAGTGCGTAAGCGATTGATTGGAATATTCCCGGTAATGTTTCAACTGGATAGTAAATACAGCCAAAAGGTGCTAATAAAAACATGGTTGACCATGCAATATTTTCAAAAGATGGTCCAAATCTTAATAATCCTGCTGAAACAAATAGACCAAGCGTAATTCCAAATAAATAAAGACTCAAGAAAAGAAATGCTAAAGGAAGACCAAGTTTTAGCAAAGATATACCAAACAAAGGAGAAGTTAATAGTATAGCTGGGATCAAACCAATTAATGCTCTTATTAAAGCAGTTAAAACTAGAGAGATAATTATCTCACTAATTTTCATCGGTGCAATAAATAGGTTTGTAAAATTTCTGCTCCAAATTTCCTCCAAAAATAACATATTAAAGCCAATACTGGTTCTAAATAAAAAATCATAAAGAATTGCACATGAGAGAATTACCCCAACTGCACCACTGTAATAAGAGCTATGAGCTGCAAAAAAATTAGAAATAAATCCCCAAAGAGTAATTTGAATTGAAGGCCAATAGATTAAATCTAATATTCTTGGAAATGATCTAGTTATTAAATAAAAGTGTCTTAAAAAAAGACCATAAATTCTAATTAAATTCATTTTTATTTTCTCACAATTTCTAAAAATACTTCCTCTAAATTTCTTCTTCCATATTTTGTTATTAACTCTTCAGGAGTTCCTCTATCCACTATTAAACCGTCTTTCATCATTAAAACAGAACTACATAATCTTTTTACTTCTTGCATATTATGAGAAGCAAGCAAAACTGATATTTTTTTTTCCTTTTTGTAATCCTCTAAAAAAGATCTTACAAAATCACCAGTTTCAGGATCTAAAGAAGCAGTGGGTTCATCTAATAAAAGTACCGTTGGATCATTTATTAGAGCTTTAGCAAGACTTACCCTATTTTTTTGTCCAGAAGAAAGTTCTCCAGTAATTTTGTTTAAAAGGTCTTTTAATCTAAGTTTATTAGCAAGGTGATCTATTCGGTCATTTAAATTTTGAATGTTATATAATTTTCCATAAACAATTAAATTTTGTTTAACTTTAAGTTTTTTAGGCAATTCAATATATGGTGAAATAAAATTCATTTTATGAAGAAGTGAGATTTTATTTCTTTCAATATTCTCTCCATTGATTAAAACCTCACCACTACTTGGTTTTAATAATCCTAAAATCATCCCAATAGTTGTAGTTTTTCCACATCCATTAGGTCCTAATAAACCAACCATTTCATTTTCATTAATTTTAAAATTTATATTAGCTACTGCTTCTTTATCTTTATATTTTTTTGAGAGATTGATTACTTCAATAGAATTTGTCATTAATATTTTGAGGCTCTCTTTAATCTATCGTTAATTGTTTTGCCAAGACCTTTGTTTGATATCTTCTCAACTGCAATCTTTTTATAACCATCATTTTTAATTTTCCTTAAAGTTGAATATAAATTCTTTGCAGCTTCTTCTATATTTTTCACTTTGGATAAATAATAATAGTTTTTTAAGTTTGGTTTTCTTCTTTTTATTAATAAATAAGCCTCATCTTTTTTTGGTTTTTGAACACTGATTCTCAAAGGTATCCCAGGTGAGTAATGTAATGGAAATAAGCCAGGTGATAATTTTTTTTTTGAATTTGTGTTAATTGATAATTTTTTTTTTAAAACATTTTCAATTTTTTTAGTATCTAAGCCTCCATATCTTAAAAGTGAGGGTTTTTCCAAAAGATTTACTATTGTAGACTCAACTCCAATTTTGCTTTTTCCTCCATTTAAAATATATTTAATTTTTGAACCAAATTCTTCTTTTACATCAGAAGGTTTAACTGAACTTAATCTTGTAGATATATTTGCGCTAGGTGCAGCCACTGGATAATCTAAATTTTTTAATAAATTTCTGAACAATTTATGTCTAGGAAAACGTACGGCAATACTTTTTTTATTATTAGTGACAAATTTTGATATTTTGGAGTTATTTTTTAATTTCAAAATATAAGTTATTGGACCCGGAGAAAATTTTTTGTAAAGTTTTACTAAATCATCGTTGATATCACAGTCCGTTGCAAGTCTTTGGATATCATAATAATGGACAATAAGTGGATTGTTTAATGGTCTTTTTTTAAGGTTAAATATTTTTTTAACTGCACTGTTCGAGTATGCGTTTGCAGCTAGTCCATAAACAGTTTCTGTTGGTACTGCAATACAATGATTATTATCTAAATATTTTTTTGCTTTTTTGATATTTGATTGAATAGATTTCATGTATTAATAATTATTATTATATGAAAGATAAAATATTACCACTTGATTATGATCTGTATTCAGTTGAGGAACTCACTGAAAAAGCAAATAAGATTATAGAGTCTTTAGAGAAGGAAAAAGATTTAAACAATTCAGTTGACAGTTATCAAGAACTTCTAAAATTAAATAATATTATTGAAAAGAAATTTCATAAGAATTTTAAATCCATTGGGGAAGAGACAAATAAAAAGATTAAAGAGATAACAAAAAAAAATGAAAAAACAGCTTAATAAAATAGCCAAGGATACAAATATATTTCTTAAAAAATATATTAATTCACAGAAATATTCTCAGCTAATGTCACCAATGAAGTATGGTTTATTTCCAGGTGGAAAAAAAATAAGATCTAAAATCTTAATTGACTTAGGTTCATCATTTTCAATAGATTATAAAACATTGATAATAGTTGGGTCGGCCGTTGAATGTATTCATGCTTATTCACTTATTCATGACGATCTGCCCTGTATGGATGATGATGATATTAGAAGAGGCAAACCTTCAACTCACATTAAATTTGGTGAGTCTACAGCTGTTCTAGCAGGAAATTCATTACTAACTTTAGCTTTTGAAATTTTATCGAGCCCTAAACTGAAATTAAATGAAAAGATAAAAATTAACTTAATTAAAAAATTAACAGAGTGCTCAGGTCATTTAGGAATAGCTGGTGGGCAATATTTAGATTTAAGCTATGAAAGAAAGAAAATATCAAGGAATAAAATATTAGAAATGGAAATAAAAAAAACTGGAATGTTATTTAGTTTTTGTTGTGCGGCCCCGGCAATAATTAAGAAAAAAACAAATCAAGAAATTAAATTTTTTGAAAATATTGGATCAAAAATTGGTCTTTTATTCCAAATAGCCGATGATTTAATTGATTTAAAAAGTAATTCCAAGGAAGCTGGAAAAAAAACAGGAAAAGATCAAAAAAAAGGCAAGGCAACACTTATAAATTTAATAGGCTATGATGACTCAGTTAAGTATTGTGATAAGATAATAAAAGATATTAATAAGAATTTAAGAAAATATGGTTCAAGATCTGAAAAAATAAATGAAACATTAGACTACATATTAAATAGAAAAAAATGAAAAAAAATTATCAATTTTTAAATGAAATCAACTTTCCATCTGATTTAAGAAAAGTTTCTGAAGATAATTTACAAAAAGTGGCAGATGAGGTGAGGGAGGAAATGATAAGTGCTGTTTCAGAAACAGGAGGTCACCTTGGTGCTGGTTTGGGAGTAGTTGAATTGACAGTTGCACTTCATTATGTTTTTGATACTCCAAATGATAAGTTAATATGGGATGTGGGTCATCAATCCTACCCACATAAAATTTTAACTGGCAGAAAAAGTAAAATTAGAACTTTACGACAGGGTGATGGTTTATCAGGTTTTACTAAAAGATCTGAAAGTGAGTATGATCCATTTGGGGCAGCTCATAGTTCAACATCTATTTCGTCTGCATTAGGAATTGCTGAGGCAAATAAATTAGAAAATAAATCTTCAAATGTAATTGCTGTCATAGGTGATGGTGCAATTAGTGCAGGTATGGCTTACGAAGCAATGAATAATGCTGGAGCATCTAAGACAAAAATGATTGTTATTTTAAATGATAACGACATGTCAATTGCAAAACCAGTTGGAGCAATGAGAACTTATTTGGCAAAATTATTTACGGGGAAAATATATTTTAGTCTCAGAGAAACCTTAAAGTTAATTACATCTGCATTTTCAAAAAGATTTAGTGCTAAAGCAGGAAAAGCAGAGGATTTTTTTCGTTCAGCAGTTACTGGTGGTACTTTGTTTAGTTCGCTTGGTTTTTATTATGCAGGTCCTATAGATGGTCATGATTTATCAAGCCTAATTCCAATTTTAAAAAATGCAAAAGAGTCAAGACATGAAGGTCCTATAATGATCCATATCAAAACTCAAAAAGGAAAAGGTTATTCTTATGCAGAAAAAGCAAACGATCATTATCATGGAGTATCAAAATTTAATGTTGAGACCGGCGAACAAGTAAAGAGTAAATCTAACCTTCCGGCTTATACAAAAGTATTTGCAAACACGTTAGTTAAACATGCTAAAAAAGATAGCAAAATAGTGGGAATAACAGCAGCGATGCCGGGAGGAACCGGTATGGATATTTTTGGCAAGGAGTTTCCAAATAGAATGTTTGATGTTGGGATAGCGGAACAACATGCTGTAACTTTTGCAGCCGGTCTAGCAACCGAAGGATACAAACCATATGCTGCAATTTATTCTACATTTTTACAGAGAGCATATGATCAAGTTGTCCACGATGTTGCCATCCAAAGTTTACCAGTTAGATTTGCGATAGATAGAGCAGGATTAGTTGGTGCTGATGGATCAACACATGCTGGTTCATTTGATATAACTTACTTATCAACTTTACCAAACTTTGTAGTAATGGCAGCAAGTGATGAAGCTGAACTAGTTAAAATGATTAATACTTCAGTAGATATAAATAACAGACCTTCTGCAATCAGATATCCAAGAGGAACTGGAGTAGGTGTTGATCTCCCATCAATAGACGAAAAAATTGAAATTGGCAAAGGAAGAGTCATTAAACAAGGGACACAAGTTTGTATTTTAAACCTTGGTACTCGACTTGAGGAGTGCAAGTTAGCTGTAGAGGAATTAAAAGCAAAAGGGGTTTCTACAACTTTGATAGATGCCAGATTTGCAAAGCCTTTGGACGAAGAACTTATACTAAAATCTGCTAAGGAACATGAGCTTATGATAACTATTGAGGAGGGTTCAATAGGTGGTTTCGGTTCTCATGTTAATAATTTATTAGCTGAAAGAGGAGTATTTGATAAAGGTTTAAAATTTAGATCACTGATTTTACCAGATGAATTCATTGAACAAGATGATCCAAAAAAAATGTACGATAAAGCTGGATTAAACAGTTCTCAAATTTCCAAGAAAATTGCTGATATTTTGTTTCAAAAGGAAACAATAAGAGTTGTGAAAAATTAATTTAAGCTAACTACATTGGGCTTTATTCATTAAGTAGTGGTCAAGTAAAACACAGTTCATCATAGCTTCACCAATTGGTACAGCTCTAATTCCTACACAAGGATCATGTCTACCTTTAACAGATATTGAAGTATTTTTCCCAAATTTATTTATAGTTTTTCTACTAGTTAAAATTGACGATGTTGGTTTAACAGCAAAAGATGCAATAATTTCTTGGCCAGTAGATATTCCACCAAGAATTCCACCCGCTTTATTTGAATTGAATTTTAATTTATTTCCTTTTGAAGAAATTTCATCTGAATTTTGTTCTCCACTTAATTGTGCTGAGTTCATTCCTGCTCCAATATTTACACCTTTAACTGCATTAATACTCATTAGACCTGAAGCTATGTCAGTATCCAATTTTGAATAAATTGGAGCACCTAAACCAACTGGGATACCTCTTGCTCTTATTTCAATCACTGCTCCACATGAGGATCCTGATTTTCTTACACCAAGCAAATATTTTTCCCATAATTTAATCATTGATTTATCTGGACAAAAAAATGGATTTTTTGAAATTACTTTATCGTTCCATTGATTTGTATCACATCCAAGAATTCCTAGCTGAGTTACTGCACCAATTACTTTAAATTTTTTACCTAATTTTTTTTGAAGTACAACTTTTGCTATTGCACCGGCGGCAACTCTTGCTGCGGTTTCTCTAGCAGAAGATCTACCACCACCTCTATAGTCTCTAATTCCATATTTTTTAAAATAAGTAAAATCTGCATGACCTGGTCTGAACTTATCTTTAATATTACTATAATCTTTGGACCTCATATCTTTGTTGTAGATTATGAGAGAAATAGGTGTTCCTGTAGTTTTACCCTCAAATACTCCTGACAATATTTGAACTTTGTCATCCTCTTTTCTCTGAGTTGTAAATTTAGATTGTCCTGGTTTTCTTTTGTCTAATTCTACTTGAATATCTTGCTCTTTAAGATTTATGTTTGGAGGACAACCATCAACAATACAACCAATTGCAGGTCCATGAGATTCTCCCCAAGTAGTGAAACGAAATAGCTTTCCAAAAGTATTAAATGACATTATTTATATTATATAGATTATTTTGTTTAAATTATGAATCAAAAAAACTCTTTAGGTCTTAATAGTTGCTTTCTTGATATAGATGATCCAATTCATTTATTTCATGAATGGATGGAAGAAGCAAAGAAAACTGAGCCAAATGATCCAAACGCTGTTGCTTTAGCTACATCAGATAAAAACAACATTCCTACAGTTAGAATGGTTTTACTTAAAGATTTCAGCAAAGATGGATTTGTATTTTATACAAATTTAAATAGTCAAAAGGGAAATGAATTAAAAGAAAATCCGTATGCTGCGATGTGTTTCCATTGGAAAAGTCTCCTAAGACAAATAAGAATTAATGGAAAGGTTACTTTAGTTTCTGATCAGGTTGCAGATCAATATTATTCATCTAGAGCGTATGAAAGTCGGATAGGAGCATGGGCTTCTAAGCAAAGTGAAGAATTAAATTCGCGAGATCAATTGTTAAAATCTATACAAGATTACAAAAAAAAATATAGCAACAAATCAGATGTACCAAGACCAAGTCACTGGTCTGGATGGATTTTATCTCCAGATAGTATTGAATTTTGGCTAGATGGTGAGAACAGAATTCACGAGAGATTAAAATATAATAAAGATAACTCCGGGAAGTGGAAAAAGTCTTTATTAAGTCCTTAAAAATTTCTTGATAAACTAAATGATGTTAATCTTTTAAGAATATTTTTTTCTTCAGAATCTTTAAATACACTTAGAGAATTTGAGGCTAAATTTATATAGTGCTGTGCTTTCTGATAGCATTCCTGAATTATTTTATACTTATTTATAAGAGCAATAATTTGATTAAAGTCATCTTTAGTTCTTAACTCTTTTTTAAACATATTTGATAAAATTTTCTTTTCATTATTTCCTAATTTTTGAAAAAGTAAAATTACTGGTAAGGTAATTTTTCCTTCAAAAAAATCTTGACCAATTTTTTTACCAAATAGCTTGAGCTCAGCATTATAGTCTAGTGTGTCATCTGCTATTTGAAAAGTTAATCCCAAGTTTCTTCCATAAAATTCTAAAGCATCTTTTTCTTTATTTTTTGCATCAGATAAAATAGCGCCAACTTTAGTTGCTGCTGCAAATAACTCAGCAGTTTTAGCTGAGATTATTTTTAAATATGTTTCTTCCAGCATATCAACTTCACCTTTGTGTTGAAGTTGTAGAACTTCTCCTTGAGCAATTTTAGATGAAGTGGACGATAATAATTTTAAAACTTCTAGGTTTCCGTCTTCTACCATCATTTCAAAACATCTACTTAATAGATAATCTCCTATTAAAACTGACGAATGATTATCCCAAACTTTGTTTAAAGTTTCTTTGCCTCTTCTAACACTGCCTTCATCAATTACATCATCATGCATTAACGTTGCGCTGTGAATTAATTCAACGCACGCAGCTAAATTTATGTCTCTAGAGCCTTTAGAGTAACCGCATAATTTTGCACTACCCAACGTTAATAAAGCTCTCAGTCTTTTTCCTCCAGTTTCTATGTGATAATCTGTCATTTTTTGAACTAGCTGTACGTCACTAGATAATTTTGATTTTATTTTTTCTTCGGTTAAAATCAGCTTTTCTTCAACTGAATCTTTAAGCTGAAAATATGAATCATTTATCTGATTTTTAAGCTGTACAACTGTTCCCATAACATTTTTAAATTAGTATAATTTGTTCATATATATTACTTATCAATTGACGCACCATTTTCTTCAATTATAAGTAGTCTTTATATTCAATAAATAATTCTATAAGACTTACCTATGTTCTCTTTTTTTAAAAAGAAAAAAATTGTTGCTCAATTAAAATTAAGTGGGATTATTGGTAATGCAGGAAAATTTAAACAAGGTATTGATTTTGCAGGTCAAGAAGAACTGATTAAAAAGGCTTTTTCTCTGAAAAAAGCAGTATGTGTTGCTATATCAATCAATTCTCCAGGAGGATCACCAGTCCAATCTCATTTAATCTACAGTTTTATTAGACAACAAGCAAAAAAACACAAAAAAAAAGTTATTGTATTCGCTGAAGACGTAGCAGCCTCTGGAGGTTATTTGATTTCTTGTGCTGGGGACGAAATTTATGCAAATTCAAGTTCAATAATTGGATCTATAGGAGTGATATATTCTTCTTTTGGATTTACTGAGTTGATAAAAAAAATTGGGGTTGAAAGAAGAATTCATACTGCTGGCAAAAACAAAAGCACACTTGATCCATTTTTAGAGGAAAAAAACGAAGATATTGAAAGATTAAAAAATATTCAATTGGATCTTCATAAAGATTTTATAGATGTTGTTGAAAAAAGCAGAGGATCAAAATTAAA
This sequence comes from uncultured Pelagibacteraceae bacterium, assembly GCA_902619745.1. Lineage (GTDB taxonomy): Bacteria > Pseudomonadota > Alphaproteobacteria > Pelagibacterales > Pelagibacteraceae > Pelagibacter. The sequence goes on along the minus strand of CACNFL010000008.1, from coordinate 36,752 downwards.
GAAATCTGATGTAGAACTTTTTTCAGGTGAGTTTTGGTCAGGTAGTAAAGCAAAAAATTTAGGATTAATTGACGGAATAGGTAACGCACATGAAATATTAAAGGATAAATTTGGTGAAGATGTAATAATTAAAAAATTTGAAAAATCAAAAGGATGGTTAAGTCAAAAACTTTCTTCATCCAACAATCAAGTAGATCAAATAGCAAGTATTTTAGATGAAAGATCAATTTGGCAAAGATATGGTTTCTAAAGCAAAAAAAGAAAACAAAAAAATTCAAACATTCCAAGATACAATTTTAAATCTTCAGAAATTTTGGAGTAAAAAAGGGTGCATTATTTTGCAGCCTTATGATATAGAGGTTGGTGCTGGAACTTTTCATCCAGCTACTACCCTAAGATCACTTGGAAATAAACCATGGAAAGCAGCTTACGTACAACCATCAAGAAGACCTACAGATGGAAGATATGGAGATAATCCAAACAGGTTACAACACTATTATCAATTTCAAGTTTTAATTAAACCTTCCCCTGAAAATATAAAAAAACTTTATCTAAATAGTTTATCTACAATAGGAATAGATCATAATGATCATGATATAAGATTTGTTGAAGATGATTGGGAAAGTCCAACATTAGGTGCCGCAGGATTGGGATGGGAAGTGTGGTGTGATGGAATGGAAATTACTCAATTCACCTATTTTCAACAAATGGCTGGATTTGATTGTAAACCTGTATCAGTTGAAATCACCTATGGATTAGAAAGAATTTGTATGTTCACTCAAAAGGAAAAAAATGTTTATGATTTATTGTGGAATGATGAAGGAGTAAAATATCACGAAGTATTTCATCAAGCCGAAAAAGAATTTTCAGCATACAATTTTGAACACGCAAATGTAGAAACACTTTTGAAAATGTTTGAAATGCATGAGTCCGAGGCAAAAGATTTGGTAGAAAAAAAAGTTTCTTTACCAGCATATGATCAATGTTTAAAAGCCAGTCATGTTTTCAATATTTTAGATGCAAGAGGTGCAATCAGTGTTGCACAAAGAGCAGGTTATATTGCCAGAATAAGAGATATTACAAAATCTGCAGCAGGCGTTTGGTTAGATAGTCAAAAATAATGTCAGAGTTTTTTTTAGAATTATTTAGTGAAGAAATACCTTCAAATCTTCAACAAAATTTAAGGGAAGATTTACTTAAAAGTTTTAATGATTTTTTTTTAGAAAAATCAATTTTATTTAAAAAAAGCTCATCATACTCAACACCAAATAGACTAGTGATATTGTTCGAAGGAGTTCAAAAAAATGTTGTACTAAAATCTGAGGAGATTAAAGGTCCAAATATCAAGTCACCAGAGGTAGCACTAGAGGGGTTTGTTAGGTCAAATAAAATTGTAAAAAAGGATCTCTATCAAAAGAAAACTGACAAAGGAGAATTTTATTTTTTCAAGACAAAATCAAAAAAATTGCACACGCATGAATTGCTAGAGGAATTTATCCCAATATTGTTAAGTAAAATTCAATGGAAAAAATCAATGTATTGGGGAACCTTTGACCTAAATTGGGGGAGGCCGTTAAAATCAATTTTATCTGTATTTGATAAAAAAAAATTAAATTTTAATTTTCATCACCTAAAATCTTCTAGCTCAACTTTTATTGATAAAGAATTTGAGGAAAATAAAAAGTTATTCTTAGAATTTAAAAATTATAAAAGTTTTTTTAAAAAAATTGATATTATCGTTGATCACAACGAAAGAAAAAAGTTAATAGAGAAAAAATTCAACAATATATTAAAAAATAAAAATATTAAGATTCAACATAATCCCAGATTACTTAATGAGGTTGTAGATTTAACAGATCAACCAAATATCCTTCTTTGTGAATTTGATAAGAAATTTTTAAATATTCCAAAAGAAATATTAATTATTACCATGCAATACCATCAAAAATATTTTCCTATATTTGATAATAAAGAAAATATTACCAATGAGTTTTTAGTGGTTGCAAACAAAAAAGACAAAAAGGGATTAATTAAATTAGGAAATGAAAGAGTGGTTGAGGCAAGGTTAAGTGATGCAGAATTTTTTTGGAAAAAAGATAAATCTCAAAATATGGTTAAAAAAGTTACTGATTTAAAATCAATGAATTATTTTAAAGGATTAGGAAGTTATTTTGATAAAGCCCAAAGAATGAGAAAATTGGGTGGAATGATATCAGATGAACTTTTAATCAGTAAAGAAAAAGTTGAATTATCAGCATCAATTTGTAAAGTTGATTTATTATCAGAACTAGTAGGTGAATTCCCAGAACTCCAAGGTGTGATGGGAGGTTATTTTGCAGTTGCACAAGGTTTTGATAAAGATTTAGCTTTGGCTATAAGTGAGCAATATTTACCTACAGGTTCTGGATCAAGAGTTCCCAAGAAACCATTTAGTATAGCGCTTTCTTTGGCTGATAAGATAGATACTTTGGTTGGTTTTTTTGGTTTAAATCAAAAACCAACAAGTTCTAAAGATCCATATGCTCTAAGAAGATTAGCATTAGGAGTAATAAGAATAATAGTTGAAAATAAAAAAGATTTTAAAATAAAAGATTTAATTAATTATTCTTCAAGCTTGTATTTAGATCAAGGTTTTGAATTTGAAAACCAATCTTTACAAAATGAATTATCAGATTTTTTAATGGATAGATTAAAATATCACATGAAGGAGGAAAATATTAGAAATGATATAATTCAAGCATCAACCAATTCTTTTAACTTAGATCAATCTGTTATTATTTTTAATAAAGCTAAACATTTAAATAAAATTATTAACAAACCAGATGGTTTAGATATTATTGCAAGCTATAAAAGAGCATCAAACATTTTAGACGGTGAATTAAAAAATGATGAAATAGAATTATCAAATACAACTGACCCTGGTATTTTTAAAACTGAGTTAGAAAAAAACCTATTTAAAAAAATTAGTGAATTAAGGAAATATTTTTCAAGCATTAATAAAGATGAAAATTATGTTCAAACATTGGACAATTTAGCTAGTGTTAAAAGAGAGGTTTTTGACTTTTTTGACAATGTAATTGTGAACGAAGATGATCCGGTTATAAAAAAGAATAGGCTGGAACTAATTCAAATGATGTGTAAAACGTTCAACAATTATGTTAATTTTTCTCTGATCGACTCCCATTAATGAAAAAACTTATATTAAACTTTAATTCTAAGGATAGTAAAAAAATTAAAAATCCTAAAAACTTTTTAGGTGGCAAAGGTGCTAATCTTTCTGAAATGGGAAGAATGGGTCTTCCAGTACCTCCTGGTTTTACAATATCTACAAAAGTTTGTGAAATTTTTTATAAGGATAAAAAAAAATTAAATAAAAATTTAATTTCTCAAATTAAAAAAGAATTAAAATTAATCGAAAAAGATGTCTCTAAGAAATTTGGGGACTTAAAAAATCCACTTTTGTTGTCTGTGCGGTCTGGCGCAAGAGTATCAATGCCAGGTATGATGGATACTATTCTAAATCTGGGTCTGAACGATAAAACAGTCAAAGCTTTAGCAATTAAAACCTCAAATGGAAGATTTGCTAAAGACAGTTATAGAAGATTCATTCAAATGTACGGCAATGTTGTAATGGGTGTAGAAGGTTATCATTTTGAGGAATTAATTGAAAATTATAAACTTACGAAAGGTGTTTTGTTAGATACAGATTTAGATGAAAGTGATTGGGATGGATTAATTGAAGATTTTAAAAGAACAGTAAGAGAAAAGACAAAAAAAAGATTTTCCTCAAGATGTTCATGAACAATTGCTAGGAGCAATAAGTGCAGTATTTTTATCGTGGGAAAGTAATAGAGCTAAAGTTTATAGAAAATTAAATCAAATCCCAGCCGAGTGGGGAACTGCTGTAAATGTTCAATCAATGGTTTTTGGAAATATGGGTGATGATTGTGCAACAGGAGTTGTGTTTACAAGAAATCCATCGGATGGATCAAATGAAATATATGGTGAGTATTTGATTAATGCACAAGGCGAAGATGTTGTGGCGGGTACAAGGACTCCTCAATACATAACAAAAAAAGCTAGGAGAGACGCCAAAGTAAAAGAATTATCAATGGAAGAATCTATGCCTAAAGTCTTTAAAGAACTTCAAAAAATTTTGAAAAAATTAGAGATGCATTACAAAGATATGCAAGACGTAGAGTTTACAGTTGAAAATAGTAAACTATGGATGCTTCAAACAAGATCAGGAAAAAGAACAGCAAAATCAGCAGTCAAGATTGCAGTTGACATGGTTAAAGAAAAATTAATTTCTAAAAAGGAAGCTGTATTAAGAATTGACCCAAACTCTTTAGATACACTTTTGCACCCAACTTTGGATGAAAAAAGTTCAATTAATGTAATAGCAAATGGATTGCCAGCATCACCAGGTGCAGCCAGTGGTAAAGTTGTATTTACATCAGAAGAAGCTGAAAGATTAACCGCAATGATGCAAGATACAATTTTGGTTAGAGTAGAGACCTCTCCAGAAGATATACAAGGAATGCATGCCGCTAAAGGAATTTTAACTGCTAGAGGAGGGATGACAAGTCATGCAGCTGTTGTTGCAAGAGGCATGGGTAGACCATGTGTATCAGGATCAAGTGAAATTGATATAAACTATGAAAATAGATCTTTTAAAACTTCTTCATTAGAGATTAAAGAAGGAGACGTAATCACTATTGATGGCTCAACTGGAAGAATTATTGCTGGAAGTGTTTCAACTGTTAAGCCTGAAATATCTGGTGACTTTTCCAAGTTAATGTCTTGGGCAGATAGCTTTAGAAAATTAAAAGTAAGAACAAATTCTGAGACACCAAAAGATACCAAAACAGCAAAAGATTTTGGTGCAGAGGGTATTGGACTATGCAGAACTGAACATATGTTTTTTGATGAAGAAAGAATTTTGTCTGTAAGAGAAATGATATTATCTAAAACAAAAGAAGACAGAGCAATACCATTACAAAAACTGTTACCGCATCAAAGAAAAGATTTTATAGATATTTTTAAAATCATGAGTGGATTACCAGTCACAGTTAGATTGTTGGACCCACCATTACATGAATTTTTGCCACGTACAGAAAAAGAAATTAATGAGGTTGCTAGTATAGTTAATCTCCCAGTTAAAGAGGTTGAGTCAAGAATTGAAGAGCTCCATGAGCAAAATCCTATGTTAGGTCATAGAGGATGTCGTCTGGGAATATCTTTTCCTGAAATTTATGAAATGCAATGCAAAGCAATATTCGAGGCTTTGGTTTACCTTAAAAAAAATAAAATTAAATCTGCATTTCCTGAAATAATGATACCTTTAGTGTCTACAGAGGCTGAGATTAAAATAATGAAAGAATTAGTGATTAGAACTGCTAGTCAAGTTCAACAAGAAAACAAATTAAAAATAGAATTTTTAGTAGGAACGATGATTGAATTACCTAGAGCAGCAATAAAAGCAAAAGAGATCGCTAAGCACGCAGAATTCTTTAGTTTTGGAACAAATGATTTAACTCAGACTACTTTTGGGATTAGTAGAGATGATAGTGGTAAATTTTTAAATGATTATTTAGAAAACAAAATATTTTCTGTTGATCCTTTTGTTTCAATAGATGAGGGAGTTTCAGATTTAGTTGAAATAGCAGTAGAAAAAGGAAGAAAACAAAACAAAAAACTAAAGCTAGGTATCTGTGGAGAGCATGGAGGAGATCCACATAGTATAACTTTTTGTTCAAATGTAGGATTGAATTATGTTTCTTGTTCACCTTATAGAGTTCCTGTTGCAAGGTTGGCAGCCGCTCAAGCTGAAATTAAAAAAAATTAAATTAAATAGGGGGGGGCGTTCTGTTGCCAGGTGCCCCTGACCCCGTTTGCTTAATTAACTAAGTTAATTAGGCAGCAAGTGCGTAACTTTCGTTAGCAATTATAAATTAGCCCGTCACGGTGGAACAATCCCGAACGAAAGAATAGCCTTTAGTCACCCGTCGAATCTAGTTCACCCCCATAAGTTGTAATGGTGGAGGTGGTGGGTACTGCCCCCACGTCCGCAATGGTTATTACGAAATTCGTTTATCGTTATAGTCGGTCAAACGACATTGACAATATAAATTGAATTTTTCAAGATTCAATAAATTGTTTTAATATTAATTTAATGTGATTTAAAACCCAAAACTAGTAATAATATTCTCACTATTATTACAAAAAAATAAATTTTAATGACATTAAAATTCTTCGAAAATACTAAAAAAATTTCAGTCTTAATTTTTTTTATTTTTCTCATATCTAGAGTTTTTGTTTACTATTTTTTAGATATACGGTTAAGTGATGTAAATTATGGTTATCATCTTCTTGATAAAGATTTATTAAATTATCAATTTTTTTCTTCTTTATTTTACCTACATTCTCAACCTTATTTATGGAATTTATTTAATGGAGTTGTGGTAAATATTTTCGATGGCAACTACAATTCCATAGTAATTTTTTTTAGTTTTTATCATAAGCTGTTAACTTTAATCAGTTTATATATTTTTCACTTAATTTTGAAAGAATATAGAGTTAAGCTAAAGACTTCATTTTTTATTATTTTATTTTTTTGTTTAAATCCATCTATCATTTTTTTTGAAAATATATTTTCTTATGCACATACTACTTTTTTTATTTTTAATCTTTTAATATTATTCATAGTTAAATTTATTAGCTCAAATATGAAAAATTCTTATGAAATAGGAATTTATTTATCTCTTTTTGTTCTTGGAAATATTTGGCTACTCTTTCAGCCGCATATCTTAATTCCTTTAGCTTATTTAATAATAAGATTCTTTAAAAAGTCTAATTTAAAAGTTTTATTTTATTTTTTAATTTTTACTGCTCTTAGCTTAAGTCCAATCATAAAAAATAAGTTTGTTTTTGGAGAATATATTTTAGCCTCAAAGGGGGGACATGACATAAAGGATATATTTCATGATTGGGAAGATTACTGTGATCACCCTATAAAAGATATAAAGAAATACGAAAATATTTACTTTGAGCAATATAAGAAAAAATTTAACCATCCCTCATTAGTAGGTGAAAAATCGAATTTTAATAATGTTGGAATGATTACTTATTCTCAAAACTGTAAAAAAATAACTCTTAAGAGATTAATTGATGAGCCAATTATGTACTTTAAACATAGATTTTTAGCATTTCTTGCAGGTCATGGAAAGTTTGCTTTTGATTATATTTTTCCTGTACCCAATGGTTGGAAAGAATTTTATTCAGATGTCTATAAAATATATGAAGATAAAAATGTCAAATTATTTAGACAAATAGTATTATTTTTTTTTAAAATGTATATTTACATTACAATAATTGAATATTTTCTCTCAAAAAAAAATAATTTTCATTTTAGAGCAAAAACTTTTTTTTCATCATTAATTTATATTTATTTATTATTAATGGCAGTTTTTGTTGCTGGCACAGAACAAGAAAGAATATTATATACGGGATTTATAATTAATTTATTTTTTATAATTTGTTTTTTAAAAAAAAGAAATTTTAATTAATTTTTTTTATTAAATTTCCAAAAAATATTTCCATTTTCGTTTACCCACCTACCACAGTGAAAACCATCTTTGTATCCATTTTCTATAAAATTTTTTCTATTTTCCATCATCTCACTATCTTCATCCCAAAGAATTTGAGACCAACGATTTAATAAAATTTTAATAAAAAATTCAAAAGGTTTTAAAATCATCGGTAATGAGAAATTGTGAATTTGAACAATTTCAGTTTCTTTTCCTTTTTGCTCAAAATAAATCTCACCAATCACCTTATCTTTGCTTCCTTTTCTGTTTGATGTATAAATAATTCTATTCGGACTAATGAATTTATGTTCCATTTCATAGTGGTGAATTATAGGAATTGGAGGTATATGGTAAACACCATATTCTAAGAAAGTAGTATTGCCTTGACGCCTAATGACTTTGCAATAATTATAACATCTCTTGTGAACATAATTTACATGATCAAAATCGCAATAATTCTCTATAACTAATTTTATATCAACACTTACCTTTCTTTTGTTTATATTTTTAATTTTATATTTTTTAAAAATCATGAATATAAATTCCATTATTAATTAATTTGTAATCATATTTTTTTAGCTTCATAGAATTATGATTATTTTCACCAGTAATTAAATTCCATTTACATCCGTGCCAAGGGCACTCAACAACATTATCAGTAATTTTTCCTTTTGAAAGCGGAGCACCTTTGTGAAGACAATAATTTGATATTACATGAAGATCGTTATTAACTTTTATTAACAATAACTTCTTATTTTTAATTTCTATTTCGTAAGGCTTATTGTCTTTTACGTCATTATAATTAAATATTTTAATTAAATTATTTTTCATTTTTTTATTATTTTTGCTTATAAAAATACATTTACTATCTATAGTTGAAAAAGAAATATAATTTTTATGTTTTATAAATTACTTAAATTGATAATAAATAAAAATAATTTACTTTCACAAATTACATGAAATTAACTCAAGAACAACAAGAAGAAATAAAAAATCAGCAATCTCAAAGTAATATAACAAAAAGAGTTACCGCTCCTGAGCTTGAAAAAATATTATATGAAGCAATTCCAGCACTAGATCATGGCTTTGTTAGAGTGGTTGATTATATGGGCGATGATACATCAATAGTTCAATCAGCCAGAGTATCATACGGAAAAGGTACAAAACAAATTTCGACTGATAAAGGTTTAATAAAATATTTGATGAGACATTGGCACAGTACCCCATTTGAAATGTGCGAAATTAAATACCATGTTAAACTTCCAATATTTATTGCAAGGCAATGGATTAGACATAGGACAGCAAATGTGAATGAATACTCTGCAAGGTATTCAATTCTAGATAAAGAATTTTATTTACCATCACAAGATAATTTAGCTGCTCAATCAACAAGTAATAGACAAGGCAGAGGAGATGTCTTAGAGGGAAAACAGGCAGAGGAAGTTTTAGAACTTTTAAAAAGTGATGCAGAAAGAACTTATGATAATTACGAGACTATGCTTAATGAAAGATTTGATGGTTCAACTATTGATGAAAATAAAAAAGGTTTAGCAAGAGAACTTGCAAGAATGAATTTAACATTAAATACTTACACTCAATGGTATTGGAAAACTGATTTATTAAACTTAATGAATTTTTTAAGATTAAGAGCCGATAGTCATGCTCAATATGAAATTAGAGTTTATGCTGATATAATGCTGGATACTGTAAAAAAATGGGTCCCTATAACTTATGATGCTTTTATGGATTATAGAGTCGGTGGAACGGAGGTTTCTGCAAAAGGAAAATTAATTATTCAAAAACTTATCAAAGGTGAAAAAGTAGATCTTGAAAGTTCTGGGCTATCCAAAAGAGAGTGGAATGAATTAATGACTGCTTTTGATCTTAAAGATAAATTGATTTAATTTTTTCAGCAAAATTTAAATATATCTTAGAAATTTCATGCTCAGGGTTAGTCTCGACAATTGGCTTTCCCTTATCTCCAGTTTTGCCAACTTCTGGATTAATTGGAATTTCACCCAAAAATTCTTTTTGGAATTCTTCTGCGGTTTTTTTAACCCCACCTTCTCCAAAAATTTTGTATTTTTTTCCATCGTCTCCTATAAAAAAACTCATATTGTTAACTAAACCCAAAATTTTAACTCCAAGTTTATCAAACATTTTAATTCCTCTTTTCACGTCTAAAAGAGCTACTTCTTGAGGTGTACTTACAATTATTGCACCATCCATTTTTATTTCTTGGGAAAATGTAAGTTGAGTATCGCCAGTCCCTGGAGGCATATCAACGATAATAAAATCTAAGTCTTTCCAATTTACTTTCTGAGTAAAAGTTTTAATTGCACTTGTTACCATAGGACCACGCCATATCATTGGAGTTTGTTGATCAGCTAAAAAACCAATCGACATACATTGAATATCATATTTTGTAATTGGATCTAATTTTTGACCATCACTTTTTGGTTTTTCATTAATATCAAACATTTTAGGAATTGATGGACCATAAATATCTGCATCTAAAAGACCTACTTTGCATCCAACTTTCTTTAACGCTAAAGCAAGATTCGTTGCAAAAGTAGATTTTCCTACCCCTCCTTTTGCGCTAGAAATTGCAATTGTGAACTTTGTTCCAAGAATTGGATTTTTAGTGAATTTTTTAGGCTCTAGCTTGCTTTTCATTGCGGCACTAAGTTCAGGTTTTTTATCACTCATGAAAGTATCATTACTTGTTTTTTGCAATAAAGACACTATATACTTTGGCATGTCAGACGATTTTAAAGGTCAAAGTCCTTGGGGAGCACCTCCTGGTGGTGGTGGCAGTGGTAATGGATCAGGTAGAGGTCCCACACCACCAAATGTCGACGAATTAATTAGAGATCTTCAAGATAAAATTAAAAGATTTTTACCTGGTGGAAAAACTTCAGGAGGAAAATCAATAAGTCTAATTTTATTAGTTTTAGTTTTTGTATGGTTGGCTAGCGGACTTTACAGAGTGTTACCCGATGAACAAGGGGTGGTATTAAGATTTGGTAAGTTTGTAAAAACTACACAGCCTGGTTTGAACTATCATATCCCATTTCCAGTTGAGACTGTGCAAACACCAAAAGTCACTAAGGTTAACAGAATGGATATAGGATTTAGATCTGAGAGAGACAGTGGTTTTTCTACAGGTGGTGGTGTTGCAGATGTCCCACAAGAGAGCTTAATGTTAACTGGAGATGAAAATATTGTTAACATAGATTTTTCAGTGTTTTGGGTAATCAAAGATGCTGGTAATTTTTTATTTAAAATTCAAGACCCAGAGGGCACAGTAAAAGCAGCTGCAGAAACTGCAATGAGAGAAGTGATAGCAAAAAGTGATATTCAACCAATTTTAACAGAAGGTAGATCTAAAATTGAGGTTGAGACTCAAAATATAATACAAAGTATTTTAGACGATTACGAAAGTGGAATTCAAATTACTCAGGTACAAACACAAAAAGCTGACCCACCTGATCAGGTAATTGACGCATTTAGAGACGTACAGGCTGCAAGAGCGGACATGGAAAGATCTAAAAATGAAGCTGAGGCTTATGCAAATGATGTAATACCAAGAGCACGAGGGGAAGCTCAAAAAATTTTACAAGCAGCAGAAGCGTACAAGAAAGAGGTTGTTGCTAAAGCAGAGGGTGAAGCAAGTAGATTCATAGCAATCTATAACGAGTATAAAAATGCTAAAGTAGTTACTCAAGAAAGAATGTATTTAGAAACTATGGAAAAAGTTTTAGCAGATATTGATAAAGTAATTATTGAAAAAAATGCAGGTTCTGGTGTAGTTCCATACTTACCTTTGCCTGAGTTAAAAAAGAAAGCGACAAATTAAGATGAAAGCTGGAAAAATTTTAGCAGGAATATTAGTTGCAATTGGAGTTGTGGCCTTTTTATCAATAATTATTGTAAAAGAAGTTAATCAAGCAATTATTCTTCAATTTGGTGATCCAAAGAGAATAATAATGAAACCAGGATTAAACTTTAAAATTCCATTTATTCAAAACGTTGTTTATTTAGATAAAAGAATTTTAAACTTAGATGCTCCACCAGAAGAGGTTATTGCATCAGATCAAAAACGATTAATTGTGGATGCATTTGCAAGATTTAAGATAGTTGATCCACTTAAGTTTTATATTTCAGTGGGAAACGAAAGAGTTGCAAGATCAAGATTATCTACAATTATAAATTCAAGAATTAGAAATGTACTAGGTCAAGAAGAATTACAAACATTATTATCTAAAGATAGATCTAAGCAAATGGCTTTAATTAAAGAAGGTGTTAATAACGAAGCACAAAACTTTGGAATTAATATTGTTGATGTCAGAATTAAAAGAGCAGATCTACCTCAAGCTAACAGTGATGCAATTTATAGAAGAATGCAAACTGAAAGGGAGAGAGAAGCAAAAGAATTTAGAGCAAAAGGAGCAGAGATGGCAGTTACGATTACATCAACTGCAGATAAAGAAGTTACTGTAATCTTAGCAGATGCTCAAAAACAATCTGAGATTATGAAAGGGGAAGGTGATGGAGAAAGAAATAAAATATTTGCTGATGCCTTTGGTCAAGATCCAGAATTTTTTGCTTTCTACAGAGCTATGCAAGCATATGAAAAAGCTCTTATTGGCGGTGAAACTTCTTTAATTTTATCACCTGATAGTGAATTTTTTAAATTTTTTGGAAATATAAAACCTGAAATCCAACAATAACTCTTAAATGCGTGAGCTAGTTATAGCTTTTGGTCTTTTCTTATTTATTGAGGGGATTTTATACGCCTTATTTCCAGCAAAAATGAAAAGTATGTTAAAAAAATTAGAACTTGTTAAGGATAGTCAGCTGAGATCAGGTGGACTTATTTTTGCATTAATAGGTTTTATAATTATTTATTTTATTAAGATCTGATATGAATAAGATTAAACTTATATTCTTAACGCTAGTTATATCATTTAGTTTTTCTTTAAATGTAAACTCTAGAACAGTTCCTGCTTCATTTGCAGATCTTGCTGAAAAATTAATGCCATCTGTTGTAAACATTTCTACAACAACCACTATCACAACAAATGCTAATCCTTTTCCTTTTCAATTCCCTCCAGGGTCTCCTTTTGAGGATATGTTTAAAGAATTTGGGACACCTCAAGAAAGACAATCAGCTGCTTTAGGTTCTGGGTTTATAATAGACGAGAAAGGAATTGTTGTTACGAATAACCACGTTATCCAAGATGCTGATGACATTATTGTTAGAGTAAATGGTGACCAAGAATTTAAAGCTAAAGTTCTTGGTGCTGACCCTTTAATGGACATTGCTGTTTTACAATTAGAAACAGATAAAAAGTTTATCCCGGTTGCATTCGGCGACTCTGATAAAGCAAGAATTGGTGATTGGGTTTTAGCAATTGGAAATCCGTTTGGATTAGGTGGAACTGTTACTGCTGGAATTATTTCAGCAAGAAATCGATCAATTGGTTTATCAAGATATGAAGATTTTATACAAACAGATGCTTCTATTAACTCAGGAAATTCAGGTGGACCTTTATTTGATATGGAAGGAAATGTAATTGGAATTAATACCGCAATTCTAGGACGTAACGGTTCTATTGGTATTGGATTTTCCATACCATCAAACAGTGCTCAAATTGTAATTAAACAATTAATCGAATTTGGTGAAACAAAGAGAGGTTGGTTAGGTGTTAGAATTCAAGATGTAACAAAAGAAATTGCTGAAGTTGAAAAATTAGACAAAGCAAGAGGAGCATTAGTTGCTAGTGTTGCAGAAAATAGTCCATCAGAAAAAGCAGGAATACAAGCTGGTGATATTATTTTAGAATTTAATGGAGAAAAAATAAATCAAATGAAAGAACTTCCAGCTATCGTTGCACGAACAGAAGTTGGAAAAAAAGTTGAAGTTAAAATTTGGAGAAATAAAAAAGAGATTATCAAAAATGTTATTTTAGGAAGATTAGAAACTTCAGATGATTTTAAAATAAGTAAAAATCCAGAAACTCAAAAACAAAATAATGAAGAAATAATTGAAAGTCTAAGAATTGCAGTAAGACCATTAACTAAAGAGGATATTAAAAATAGAAATTTACCAAATCAGACTACAGGACTTGTGATAACGAAAATTGCTAACAATAGCCCTGTAGTAAATTCAATAGAGCTTAACAATATTATTATTGAAGCTCAGAAGAAAAAAATTAGATCAACTGATGACTTAAGAGATATTACTAAAGAAGTTCTTAATTCAAATCAAAAGACAGTTTTACTCGCAATCTATAATAATCAAAATCAAAGACGATACATTGGTGTTAAGCTAGACTAATAATGGATTTAAAATCCAAGATTATATTAATATCTGGACCCACAGCATCAGGAAAATCGAGTTTTGCAATTAAAGTTGCCAAAAAAGTCGATGGAGAAATTATTAATGCAGATAGCATGCAAGTATACAAGGAGCTTAAAATTTTGTCAGCTAGACCAGATCCAAAAAAATATCAGAAAATAAAACATCACTTATATGGTTTTCATAATGTAACAAAAAACTTCTCCACAGGTGATTGGCTTAAGCTAGTAATTAAAAAAATTAAGGAAGTTCGAAAAAGAAAAAAAACTCCTATTCTTGTTGGAGGGACAGGTTTATACTTTAAAGCTTTAACTGATGGTTTAGTTACAATACCAAATATTTCATTAAAATTAAGAAACCAAATTAGAGATTTACAAAAAAAACTTGGACAAAAGAAGTTTTATGAAAAACTATTAAAATTAGATCCAACCTCAAGAGGAAAAATAAACCCTACAGACAGTCAAAGATCCATCAGAGCTTATGAAGTTAGAAAGTTTACAAAAAAATCTCTAACTGAATGGTTTAAAAACACAAAATCAAACTTCGTGGAAGATGATTTTTTCAAAGTTTATATTGATTTTCCTAGACAAGAATTAATTGAGCGCATCAATGTAAGAACGAGGGAAATGATAGAAAATGGAGCAATAAAAGAAGTAAAAGATTTTTTAAAGTTAAGAGTTAGAAAAGATAAAAGCGCCAACAAGGCCATCGGAGTTAATGAAATTAGAGAATATTTAAAAAAACAAAAACATTTGAATGATACTAGAGATAAAATAGCCATAAAAACTAGACAATACGCCAAAAGACAAAGTACGTGGGCTAGAGGTAATATGATCAGTTGGATAAAACTGAAGCCACAAGACATAAATAATTTTTTGAAAAAAATTTAAAATTTTCATTCTTAAACTTGACCAATGAGCACAACTTCAGCTAGATTGCCTAATGCCAAAATTATTAACTGGAGCAGAAATTGTATTTAAATGTCTTGAAGACCAAAAGGTAGAGCATATTTTTGGTTATCCAGGTGGCGCAGTGTTACCGATTTATGATGAGTTAAAAAATCATCCTTCTATAAAACATATTTTAGTTAGGCACGAACAAGGTGCTGGTCACGCAGCTGAAGGCTATGCGAGATCATCAGGAAAACCAGGTGTAGTTTTAGTTACATCAGGTCCAGGGGCAACTAATGTTGTTACAGCCTTAACAGATGCTTATATGGATTCCGTACCGTTAGTTTGTATTTCTGGTCAGGTTCCAACACATTTAATTGGAACTGATGCTTTCCAAGAATGTGACACTACAGGAATTACAAGACCTTGTACGAAACATAATTGGTTAGTTAAAGATATAAATGATCTTTCAAAAGTTATGCATGAAGCTTTTAAAGTTGCAACAACAGGAAGACCTGGACCAGTTTTGATTGATATTCCAAAAGATATTCAGTTTGCAAAAGCAAAATATAAAAAACCAAATAAAGAAAAAAAATTAAATGGAAAATCCCATAATAAATTTTCTCAAGATCAAATTGATGAATTAGTAAAATTATTAAGTAAAGCTAAAAAACCAATTATTTATAGTGGTGGAGGTGTAATTAACTCAGGGCCAAAAGCAAGTCAGGCTTTAAGGGAATTTGTTGAGCTAACTGGTTTTCCTATAACTTCAACACTTCAAGGATTAGGCGCTTATCCTGGAGATGATAATCAATTTTTAGGAATGCTTGGTATGCATGGTACGTATGAAGCAAATAATGCTATGCATGATTGTGATCTTTTAATTAATATTGGTGCAAGATTTGACGATCGTATTACTGGAAAAATCGATGAGTTTTCACCAAATTCAAAAAAGGTTCATATTGATATAGACCCATCATCAATTAATAAAATTATCAAAGTGGATCTTGCAATAGTTGGAGACGTTACGAGTGTCATCAGTAAAATTAATAAAACAATTGCTAAAAGAAAAAATGGTCAGAGCAAGTCAAATAAATCAAATATAGCTAAGTGGTGGGAACAAATCGAAAAATGGAGAGAAAAAGACTCTCTTAATTTTGTAAATAGTGATGAAAGTATAAAACCTCAACATGCCGTTCAAAGACTTTATGAATTAACTAAAGATAAAGATACTTATGTTACTACCGAAGTTGGACAACATCAAATGTGGGCTGCTCAGCATTATAAATTTAATAAACCAAATAGATGGATGACATCTGGCGGTTTAGGAACCATGGGTTATGGATTACCAGCAGCAGTTGGTGTTCAAATTGCTCATCCTGAAAAATTAGTAATTGATATTGCTGGAGAAGCTTCAGTTTTAATGACTATGCAAGAAATGTCTACTGCAGTTCAATATAATCTTCCTATAAAAATATTTATTTTAAATAATCAGTACATGGGAATGGTAAGACAATGGCAAGAATTACTACACGAAAAAAATTATTCTGAAAGTTATTCTGAAGCATTACCTGATTTTATGAAAATGGCAGAAGCATATGGTTGCAAGGGAATTAAAGCAGACACTCCAGATGAGCTTGATGATAAAATTCAAGAAATGATAGATTATGATGGACCAGTTATATTTGATTGTCATGTGGATCCTAACGAGAATTGCTTCCCAATGATACCATCTGGAAAACCTCATAACCAAATGATATTGGGTCCAAATGATCAAGATGAAAATAAAATTAAAGGAAAAGGCAAAGCCTTAGTATAATCATAATGCCGAAATCAAAGTCAGCTTACAGCATACCCACGAAGAAACAAAAACCAGATACATATATTTTTGTAGTATGGGTAGATAATGAGGCTGGAGTTCTTGCAAGAGTAGTGGGTTTATTTTCTGGTCGAGGTTACAACATCGAGTCGTTAGCTGTTGCAGAGGTTGATGCGGTTAAAAATATTTCAAGAATAACAATTGTTACCACTGGAACACCCCAAGTAATTGATCAAATAAGACTCCAATTAACAAAGTTAGTGCCTGTTCACAAAGTTGCTGAATTTAAAAGAGAGGATAAAGGCGTAATTTTTAAAGAAATGGCTTTATTTAAAGTTGTAGGAAAAAGAAATAAAATTGAAAAATGCTTAAACGCTTGTAAAAAATTTAATCCCGTAATATTAGATGAAACAAAATCTTCAGCAGTAATTCAAATAACTGCTTTAAGAAGAGAAATTGATGTAATGAATAAAAAATTAAAGCCTTTGGGACTTATAAGTACTTCGAGAACAGGGGCAGTAGCTATGACCAGAGGTGCTAAAATATTTAATTAATTTAATAGGAGAGACGATATGAAAATGTTTTATGAAAAAGATGCAGATGTAAACCTGATTAAGAGTAAAAAAGTTGCTATTTTTGGTTATGGAAGCCAAGGACACGCTCATGCATTAAACTTAAAAGATAGCGGAGTAAAAGAAATTGTTGTGGCATTAAGAGAAGGTTCATCGAGTGCAGCTAAAGCAGAGTCAAAAGGATTAAAGGTAATGAATTTATCTGATGCTGCAGAGTGGGCTGATGTAGTAATGATTCTTACACCAGATGAACTACAAGCGGAAATTTATAAAAATCACATTGAACAGAGAGTAAGAGAGGGAACAAGTATCGCTTTTGCTCATGGTTTAAATGTTCATTACGATTTAATTAAAGCTAGAAAAGATCTAGATGTTTTTATGGTTGCTCCAAAAGGACCTGGTCACTTAGTAAGAAGTGAATATGAAAAAGGAGGTGGAGTGCCTTGTTTATTTGCTGTTCATCAAGATGGCTCAGGAAAGGCAAGAGACTTAGCTTTATCTTATGCTTCAGCAGTTGGCGGAGGAAGATCAGGAATTATTGAAACTACATTCAAAGACGAAGTTGAAACAGATTTATTTGGTGAACAAACAGTACTTTGCGGAGGTTTGGTTGAGCTAATTAAAAATGGTTATGAAACTTTAGTTGAAGCAGGATATGAACCAGAGATGGCATATTTTGAGACAGTCCATGAAGTTAAATTGATTGTTGATTTAATTTATGAAGGTGGAATTGCGAACATGAATTATTCTATTTCAAACACTGCTGAATATGGTGAATATCAATCTGGACCAAGAGTAGTTAATAAAGAAGAAACTAAAAAAAGAATGAAAGAAGTTTTGGCCGAAATTCAATCTGGAAAATTCACTAAAGAGTGGATGGATGAATGCAAAAATGGTCAAAAAAACTTCCTTGCTACGAGAGCTAAATTAGCCGAGCATCCAGTTGAAAAAGTTGGTGCAGAATTAAGAGCTATGATGCCTTGGATAGGTAAGAAAAAATTAGTTGATAGCGATAAAAGTTAAATTTTATCAGTAAATTATTACTACTATAATTCAATTATTTCACTTATACTTTTTTAAATAAATTTAAAAAACGAGGGGAATAATGAAGACTAAAAATATAGTAAGAATACTATTGTCATTAGTTCTAGTATTCGGATTTTCTTCAGCATGGGCAAAAACTATTAAATGGTCTATGCAGGGAGACAGTTTAACACTAGATCCACATGCGCAAAATGAGGGTCCAACTACTCAAGTATCTAGACAAGTTTATGAAGCTCTAGTTCAAAGAGGCTTGGACATGAAAATAGGGCCTGCTTTAGCAACAAAATGGAAAGCTACTGATCCAAATACTTGGATTTTTACTTTAAGAGAAGATGCTAAGTTTTCAGATGGTTCTGGAATGACATCTGCGGATGTTGTTTTTAGTATATTAAGAGCTAAGCAAAGAACATCTGACTTTAAAGAATACATCAGCACTGTTGCTAATGTTGAAGCGGTTGGAGATTACTCTGTTAAAATAACTACAAGTAAACCTAACCCTATTCTTTTAAACCAATTGTCTAACATTTTTATAATGTCTAAAGCTTGGTCAGAGAAAAACTTTGCAATGTCTCCACAAAATTGGGATGCAGGACAAGAAACTTTCTCTGCTACTAATGCTATGGGAACTGGTCCTTTTAAAATAACTTTAAGAGAGCCTAACACCAAGACAGTGTTTAAAAGAAATAAACATTGGTGGGGTGAAATGAAGGACAAAAAAGTAACTCAAATTGAATTAATGCCTATTAAAAATGCAGCCACAAGAGTAGCAGCTTTATTATCTGGTGAAATTGATATAGTTACTGATGCTCCTGTTCAAGACTTAAAAAGAATTGGATCTTCTTCAAGTCACAAAGTTGAAAGTACAGCTCAAATGAGAACAATTTTCTTAGGTATGGATCAAGCAGCTGACAAATTAAGAACTGGCAATACAGGTGATAATCCATTTAAGAAAAAAGAAGTAAGACAAGCTCTCTATCAAGCAATTGATATTGAAGCGATCAAGAAAAAAGTTATGAGAGGTTTAAGTGAACCAGCAGGAATTATAACTTTCCCAGGTGTAAATGGATATACAGCTGATCTTGATAAAAGATTACCTTACGACGTTAATGCTGCAAAAAAACTATTAGCTGATGCGGGTTATCCTAATGGTTTTGACGTTGAACTTAGATGTCCTAATGACAGATATGTAAACGATGAGGCAATATGTACTGCTGTTGTTGGAATGTTGGGTAAAATTGGAGTTAACGTCAATTTATTTGCTCAAACTAAAAGTAAACACTTCAAAGAGCTTAAAGATGATCAAGGTGATTTCTATATGCTAGGATGGGGTGTTCCAACTTTAGATAGTCACTATGTTTTCCATTACCTATATGAAACTGGTGCTAGCTGGAATAAAGTTAACTTTAGTAACGCTGATGTTGATGCTGCAATTAGAGTTATGGAAGGTGAAGTTGATTTAGATAAAAGAAATGCTGCAATTGCAAAAGCTTGGAAAATTGTAAAAGATGATATTTCTTATCTTCCTTTACATCACCAAGTAATTTCTTGGGCATCTAAAAGCAATGTTAATGTTCCTATCAGACCGAATAACGAACCGTTATTCAGAACTGCTAGTTTTAACTAATTAAAAATTATTACAAGCCCTTTAAAAATTTAAAGGGCTTGTAAATTTAAACCTTCACAAATTGATAAAATATTTTTTTAAAAGGCTGTTTCAATCTGCTTTGGTGATGTTGGTTGTCGCCTTTGTATCTTTCTCATTATTTAATTTTGTTGGAGATCCAATTAATAACATGGTTGGAGAAGAGACGTCTGATGAGGAAAGAGCAGAATTGAGAGAAACACTTGGTTTAATGGATCCAATTCATGTCCAGTTTTCAAGATTTATAGTTAATGCTTCTAAGGGTGAGTTTGGAATTTCTTATCAATTAAGAAGACCTGTTTCAGAATTAATAGTTGAAAGATTGCCTGCAACTATTGAACTTGTGGTTATTTCAGCACTAATTGCACTTGTAACTGGTACGTTATTGGGAGTTTATACAGGTATAAATCGAAAAGGTTTTTTAAGTGATTTTGTTTTAGCGATCTCTTTGTTGGGGGTTTCGCTCCCCACATTTGTAATTGGTATATTATTTATATATCTGTTTGCAGTAATCTTAGGAATATTACCCTCTTTTGGAAGAGGAGAAGTTGTTGATTTAGGTTTTTGGACTACAGGTTTTCTAACGATTTCAGGACTTAAAGCAATCATACTTCCTTCTGTAACATTAAGCCTTTTCCAAATGACTTATATCATCAGACTTGTCCGAGCAGAGATGATGGAAATATTACAAACAGATTATATTAAATTTGCGCGTGCTCGAGGTATTAGTGAAAATAGTATTAAATACAAACATGCATTAAAAAATGGATTGATACCAGTAATAACTATAGCAGGAATAAATATTGGAACTCTAATTGCGTTTTCAATTATTACTGAAACTGTTTTTCAATGGCCTGGCATGGGCTTCTTATTTATTCAAGCAGTTCAATTCGTAGATATACCAATCATGTCAGCTTATTTAGTTTTTATAGCTTTTGTTTTCGTAATGATAAATTTTATAGTTGATATTCTTTATTATTTAATTGATCCAAGAATAAGAGTTAAAGGAGATGCTGCAAGTGGATAACAAAACTATAAGTACTTGGGAAAGAATAAAAGATAGTGATATTTATCATAGCTTTATTAAATCGCCTACTGCCATTGTATCATCTACAATCTTGTTTATAATTTTTTTCTGTTCTTTTTTTGTTGAGCTTATTACTCCTTATAATCCCTTTGATCCCTCCTCTTTATCATTGATGGATGCATTCACACCACCTTCATGGACAGAAGATGGTCTTGCTAAATTTATTTTAGGTACTGATGGACAAGGAAGAGATATGTTATCAACAATTTTGTATGGATGCAGGATTTCTTTAATAGTAGGTTTCTCTGCGATAATTTTTAGCTTAATTCTTGGAGTTGGATTGGGATTAACAGCAGGATTTTTTGGGGGAAAATATGAAATGATAGTAATGAGGTTAACTGATGTTCAGTTAACAGTACCAAGTATTTTGATGGCATTGTTGGTTGATGGAATAGCAAGAGGATTAATCTCGAGAGAAATGCATGATGAAATGGCAATTTATGTTTTAATATTTGCAATCGGGATTTCAGAGTGGCCACAATTTGCTAGAGTTTCCAGAGCTGCAACTTTAGTGGAAAAAAATAAAGACTATGTTTCAGCATCAACAATAATTGGGGTTTCTAATATAATTATTATGTTTAAACATATTTTACCAAATATTTTAAGACCGGTGTTAGTAATTGGAACTATTGGTTTAGCTCTTGCTATTTTAGCTGAGTCTACTTTAAGTTTTTTAGGAGTCGGTGTACCTCCGACAACACCTTCTTTAGGGACATTGATACGACTTGGTAATGACTTTTTATTTTCAGGAGAATGGTGGATAACTTTTTTTCCAGCAATTTTCTTAGTTATTTTAGCATTTTCAATTAATTTATTAGGGGATTGGATGAGAGACACTTTAAATCCAAAATTAAAAAAATGACATTTTTAAAAATAAACAACCTTAGTGTTGATTATCAAATGAGAAAAGAAACAGTTCATGCTGCTAAGAATGTAAATATTGAGGTTAATAAAGGAGAAATTTTAGGATTAGTTGGAGAGTCTGGATCAGGAAAAAGTACAGTAGGAAACGCTATTATAAATTTAATTGATGAGCCAGGTAAGGTATCTAGTGGATCAGTTATTTTAGGTGATCTTAACATTCATGAAAATTCTGAAAGCATTGTTAAATACAGGGGAAATAAAATTGGATTGATATTTCAAGATCCTCAAACTTCACTTAACCCAATTCTTACGGTGGGTGAACAGTTAATTGAAACAATTCAAACTCATCTTAAATTAAGCAAAGAAGAAGCAAAAAATAAATCTATAAATTTATTAAAAGAGGTTGGTATAAAAGATGCGGAGACAAGATTTGATAATTATCCTCACCAATTCTCAGGTGGTATGAGACAGAGAGTAGTAATTTCTTTAGCTCTATGTTGCGAACCAGAATTATTAATTGCAGATGAACCAACAACAGCATTAGATGTATCAATTCAATCTCAGATTTTAGAACTAATTAAAAAATTAACAAAAGAAAGAAACCTTGCGGTCATCTTAATTACTCATGATATGGGGGTTATAGCTGAAACTGCAGACAGAGTTGCAGTTATGAAAAGCGGCAATTTAGTTGAAATTGGTGAAACCAAAAAAATATTAACTAAACCACAAGAAAATTATACAAAAAGTTTAGTAAGTTCTGTTCCACCAACTAACAAAAAAATTTCAAGATTTGTAATAGTCGAAAAAAAAAACAGTGACAAAAAAGAAAATAATATCAAAATATTAAATAGATGGACAAAAAAAGGAATAATAGATCAAGATTTAGTTGAGATAAAAAATTTGAGTAAAAGTTTTGATGATAATTTTTTTACAGAAAGTTCTAAGAATTCTGTGATTGCTGTTAATGATGTTTCTTTTGACATAAAAGAAGGTGAGTCTTTTGGCTTAGTGGGAGAAAGTGGAAGTGGAAAATCTACTATTGCAAAAATGATTGTAAATTTATTTAAACCTACTTCTGGAGATATCTTCTTTGACAACGTGTGTATTACAAAAATAAAACAAAGATCCGAATTAATGAAATTTAGAAAACAAATTCAAATGATATTTCAAGACCCTTATTCTTCATTAAATGGAAGATTAAAAGTAAAAGATATAATTGCAGAACCAATCACACTTCACAACCCATCCATATCAAATATAGATTTAAATAATTATATTTATGACTTACTCGAGTCAGTAGAATTAACTCAAAAATCTGCAGATCGATATCCACATGAATTTTCAGGAGGACAGAGACAGAGAATATCAATTGCAAGAGCGCTTGCCACACAACCAAGACTTTTGGTTTGTGACGAACCTACCTCTGCTTTGGATGTAAGTATACAAGCCCAAATTTTAAATTTACTTAAAGATCTACAAGAACAATTAAATTTAACAATTTTATTTATTAGTCATGACCTACCGGTTGTTAGACAAATGTGCGATAGAATTGGGGTCTTAAAAGATGGCAAATTGTGTGAGGTTTCAAACACTGAGGATTTATTTTTAAAACCCGACCATGAATATACAAAAGAGCTTTTACGGTTAATGCCTAAAATTGAGTCTATTTATAATTAATTTTTTGTAAGCCTAAAATGGTCGATTAAAATTGATTATTTAACTAATTATTTTGCAATCTCTCTCATAGATTGTATTATAGATTTTCTAAAAATTTAGTTATGAGCAATAAAGATAGAGTCTTTATATTTGATACTACTATGCGTGATGGTGAGCAATCGCCAGGAGCATCTATGAGTTTAGAGGAAAAAATTCAAATCGCTAGAGTGTTTGATGAATTAGGTATAGACATAATTGAAGCAGGTTTTCCTATAGCTTCACCAGGGGATTTTGAAGCTGTTTCAGAAGTAAGTAAAATTTTAAAAAACTCTATTCCTGCAGGACTTTCAAGACACTCAATAAAAGATATTGATAGAGCTTATGAAGCTCTAAAACACGCACCAAGATTTAGAATACATACATTTATTTCTACAAGCCCTTTACACATGAAGCATAAATTAAATATGTCTCCAGAAGATGTTTATGAATCAATTGGAAAACATGTTGCTTATGCAAGAAAGTTTACTGATGACGTTGAGTGGTCTTGCGAAGATGGAACAAGAACTGATATGGATTATATGTGTAAAACTGTAGAGCTTGCAATTAAAAATGGAGCTAAAACAATTAATATTCCTGATACAGTTGGTTACACAATACCATCTGAGTTTACTACAATTATAGAAACTTTATTAAATAAAGTTCCAAATATTGATAAAGCAATTTTGTCAACTCATTGTCATAATGATTTAGGTTTAGCCGTAGCTAACTCGTTAGCTGGAGTTCAAGCTGGAGCAAGACAAATTGAATGTACAATAAATGGATTAGGAGAAAGGGCAGGAAATGCTGCTCTTGAGGAAGTTGTTATGGCAATTAAAACAAGACCTGATTTAATGCCATATGAAACTGGAATTAATACAACACTTTTAAGCAAAGCTTCAAAAATTGTTTCAAATGCTACAGGATTTCCTGTTCAATACAATAAAGCCATCGTTGGAAAAAATGCTTTTGCTCATGAAGCAGGAATTCATCAGGATGGAATGTTAAAAAATAGACAAACATATGAGATAATGACACCTGAAAGTGTGGGGGTCAAACAAACATCATTAGTGATGGGAAAGCATTCTGGTCGACATGCATTTAAAGATAAGTTAAACAGCTTAGGCTATCCAGATTTAACTGATGATGTAGTAGGAAATGCATTTGCAAAATTCAAAGTCTTAGCAGATAAGAAAAAACATGTTTACGATGAAGATATTATTGCCTTAGTAGATGATAGTTTAATTGTAGATAATAAAGTAAATGCAATAACTCTTAAATCTTTAAAAGTTTTTGCTGGAACAGGAGAACCACAAAAAGCAGAAATGACTTTGGATGTTTACGGCGATGTTAAAAACGCAACAGAAACTGGAGATGGTCCAGTGGATGCAATATTCAAATGTATTAAAACTTTATATCCTCACGATGTTAACTTACAGCTTTATCAAGTTCATGCAGTTACAGAAGGAACTGATGCACAAGCAACAGTAAGTGTAAAAATAGAGGAAAAGGGTAAAACAACAGTGGGTCAAGCAGCTGATACAGATACTTTAGTTGCATCAGCAAATGCTTACATAAATGCATTAAATAAAATGATAATTAAACGAGATAAAACAGCTCCTATGGAGCAAGAAAGTCAGAAAGTAAGAGGGATATAATGGGGTTATTTAGCAGTGTTAAAAAAATATGGAGCCAAGATATGGCAATTGATCTTGGAACAGCAAATACACTTGTAGTTCTAAAGGGTCAAGGTGTAGTTCTTAATGAACCTTCAGTTGTTGCGATAGTTGATCAAGGTGGAAAAAAAAATGTGTTAGCTGTTGGAGATGAAGCCAAGACAATGCTAGGGAGAACACCAGGTAATATAAGCGCAATCAGACCGTTAAGAGACGGTGTTATTGCAGATTTCATAGTCACTGAAGAAATGATTAAACATTTTATTAAAAAAGTTCATAAAGGAAGCACTTTTGCTAACCCTAGAATATTGATTTGTGTGCCAACTGGTTCAACACCAGTTGAAAGAAAAGCAATTCAAGATAGTGCTCTTGCAGCAGGTGCAAGAAGAGTTCAGTTAATTGAAGAACCAATTGCTGCAGCTATTGGAGCAAATCTACCAATTTCTGAAGCAACTGGTTCAATGATTGTAGATATTGGCGGGGGCACAAGTGAAATCGCAGTAATGTCTTTAGGTGGATTAGTTTACTCTAAATCTTTAAGAGTTGCAGGCGACTCAATGGACACTGCAATAGTGGATTATATGAGAAAAGAATACAATTTATTAATTGGTGATACTACAGCTGAAAAAATAAAAAAAGAAATGGGGACAGCCGTTCCAACTGGGACAAATACTTACCCAGTTAAAGGAAGAGATTTAAGATCAGGTACGCCTAAGGAAGTTAATATTACAGAAGAAGATACTGCTGAAGCACTAAACGATATTATGAAACAAATGGTTGGTGCAATTAAAGATGCGTTAGAAAATACTCCTCCTGAGTTATCAGCTGATTTAGTTGATATGGGTCTAACTTTAACAGGTGGTGGTGCTTTGTTAAAAAATATCGATAAAAGGTTTTCTAAAGAAACAGGTTTACCAGTTCATATAGCAGATGATCCATTATCTTGTGTTGCTGTCGGTACAGGTAAAGCTTTGGATCAAGAAGAAACTTTTTCTACTATGTTATCTGAATATTAGGAAAAATGGCTACTGGCAGAGATGATTTTGTAATTGCCATCAGGTCAGCTTTCTTAAAAAAAAAAGATAAACAAAAATTTTCTTTACTAACTTTAATTATTTTATCAATTTTCGTGATTGTTCTAAGTAATTTTAATTTTAAAGCAATACAATTTGTTAAATTAGGTATTAATGAAGTAATTTATAGATCATCTCATATTGTATCAATCCCAGAAAATAAATTAAAAGAAATAACTTCAAAATTCAAATCACATATGGACTTATATGAAAGTCATCAGAAAGATTTAATTAAAATAGAAAATTCTGATCAACTTAAATTACAAAATGAGTTTTTAACTGCAGAAAATAAAAAGCTTAGAGAGTTACTTGATGAAAGTATAAATTCACAAGAAATTTTTGCCAGAGTTTTAATTGATAAAGACAGCCCATATTTAAAATCAGTAGTATTAAATAAAGGCTCAAAAGATAAAGTAAAAATTGGAATGGCAGTTATTGATGATGTTTATCTAGTTGGCCAGATAATTGAAGTAAATTATACTAATTCAAGGGCATTATTATTGTCTGACCTTAATAGTAAAATACCATCTGTTCTAGAGCCAGATGACATACAAGCTGTAATTTCTGGTACAGGAAGTGAATTTGGAAAAATTGAACATACTCAAGAAGAATTTAGAGAAGATTTTAAAAATAAAGAAATTTTTGCTTACACCTCAGGTCTTGGTGGTTTATTTAAACCTGGTATACCAATTGGAAAAATTAACAATATATCTGAAGGAAAAATTAATTTTTTTTCTGATTTTACACAACTCAACTATGTAAAAATAGTTTCTTATAAAATAGGTGGAGAAGAATAATGTCATCACTTAATAAAAGTTCTTTTTTAAAAATATTCTTATCCTACGTACCATTTATAATGTTATTTTTTTCTGTATTTAATGAATTTGATTTTAATTACTTAAAACTTGATTATTTTTCTTTTAATTTTGTTCATCTATTAATTTTCTTTTGGACTTTAAGAAATCCTGATCAATTAGGTTATCTAGCAATTTTCTTTGCAGGAATAGTTAATGATGTTGTAATAGGTATACCAATAGGAATTAGTAGTTTTTGTTACCTTATTCTTTGCTCAGTAACAGCTTACATAAGAAACATTACTTTAACTCCAAACTTTATGAAGGACTGGATATCATTATTATTCACAATTTTATTAATAAATTCAATTCAAGTAATTATCTTGGATTTAGTATTTTTAATTAAAGTTGATTACACTAATTATTTGATTAACTCTGGTTTTACTTTTTTATTTTATCCAATATTTTTTTTATTTTTTAATTTTCTAAACGAAAGAATTTCATATCAAACAAATGATTAAATCTAATTCAGGAATAAGAAAAACAGATGTAATTAATAGAAGGATGTTCATAATCGGAGCAGCAAAAGTAATAGTTTTTGTTGGTATCGTTGCTCGTTTGTTTTCTCTTCAAATAAACGAAAATAAAAAATATCTTACTCTTTCAGACAAGAATAGAATTAGAGAATGGAAACTCCCACCTACAAGGGGAAATATTGTTGATTATTTTGGAAATGTAATTGCAGGGAATTTAAAAGTTTATCAATTACATATAATTCCAGAACAAGTTGAGAATTTTAATTATTTACTAGTTAGATTGAAAAATCTTTTAAATCTAAGTGACAAAAGAATTGCAAGAATAAATAAATTAAAAGCAGAGCTAAAACCGTGGGATAGTATTATTGTTTCTGAAAACTTAAGCTGGAGTCAATTTGTAAAAATTAATAATTATTTATACGATCTTGTTGGTATTAAGCCAGTAATGACAATCTCCAGAAATTATCCATTTAATGATGTATACACACATGTTCTTGGATATGTGAGTCAACCAAATGAACAAGAAATTTTAGAAAATGAAATTATCCAAGAGAGATTTGTACCAGGAATGAAAATTGGAAAACTGGGCTTAGAGAAAAGACTTGAAAATCATTTAATTGGAACAAATGCCATTCAAAGATATGAAGTAAATGCTTACGGTAAAAGAATTAATCAACTCGAGCATCAAAAAGGTGAGCAAGGATCAAAAATACGTTTAACTGTAGACACAGAAATACAAAAAGCTTGTGGGAAATTGTTAAATGAAAAAGCAGGATCTATAAGTGTAATGGATATCTATACTGGAGATATAATAGCAATGTATTCATCTCCATCTTATAATCCAAATTTATTTTTATTCGGAATAAGTCAAGATGAGTGGCAATTAATTAGAAATAATCCATTAAAACCACTAATAAACAAAACTCTTTCGGGCCTTTACTCACCAGGTTCAACAATAAAACCTATCGTTGCGCTTTCAGCTTTAGAAAACAAAGTAATAGATACAAAGTTTAAAGTTAAATGCACAGGAAAAATAGAGTTATATGGACAAACATTTCACTGTTGGAAGGAAAAGGGACATGGCTGGGTTAGTTTAAAAAATGCAATGAAACAATCTTGTGATACATATTTTTATGAGGTTGCTAGGTTATTAGGTGTTGATAGATTAAACATTACAGCTGAAAAGTTTGGCTTAGGTAAAAAAGTTCTTGGAGATTATTTTGATAATGAAAAAAAAGGATTATTTCCAAATACAAAATGGAAAAAAAACAATCTTGGTAAAGGCTGGGTATTAGGAGAGACCTTAATAACAGGTATTGGTCAAGGCTATACACAAACAACTCCTTTACAACTTTGTATGATGACTGCACAAATTGCAAATGGAGGCTTTGCTGTAAAACCGAAAATAATAGTGGATAGTAATCCAATCTCTTATGAAGATGCAAAACAATCAATGGAAAGCGGATTATTATTTGATACCGAATCAGAAGAATTGTTAGACAAAAAGTTATTTAAAAACCAAAGAAATATTAAGATTGTTCAAGAAGCAATGTTTGCTTCGACCAATGAAAGATTTGGAACTTCTTATAAATCAAGAATTGATGACCCTAAATATCAATTTGCAGGAAAAACTGGAACAGCCCAGGTCAAGAGAATTAGCAAAAGAGAGAGGGAATTGGATTTAGAATTAGAGCAAATACCATACAAAGATAGAGATCATGCTTTGTATGTTGCGTATGGCCCATATGTTAACCCGAGATATGCGCTTAGTATAATTGTTGAGCATGGTGGTTCAGGAAGTAAGGCGGCAGCACCAATTGCAAAAAAATTATTTAAATTAATCATCGACAGACATGATTTAAGAAATAAACAATCAAATTTTGAGAGGATTACCGTTTAAATGTTTCAGCACGATAGATTGAGTAATGAGATTACATTATTTCAAAAAATAAAAAACTTAGATTATATACTATTGATTTCTGTAATCCTTCTTTCTGTATTAAGTGTTTTTGTTATGTATTCTACAGATGGTGGTGAAATACTTTTTCATACAAAAAATCATTTTGTAAAACTTGCAGTTTTTTTCCCCTTAATGATTTTTGTGGCTTTATTTAACATAAAATTTTGGCATAACTTTTCTTATATAATCTACTTTATAGTAATACTTTTATTAATTTATGTCTCATTTTTTGGAATAAAATCCTCTGGTTCACAAAGATGGATGGACCTTTATTTATTTGTTCTGCAACCGTCGGAACTTATGAAAATAGCAATCATAATGTGTCTTGCAAAATATTTTCATAGAATAAAAATAGAAAATGTTAATTCATTTACCAGTATAATTATTGTGTTATCTATTATAATAATTCCAATAATTTTTGTAATTTCTCAACCCGATCTTGGTACTTCAATATTAATTGCTTTAAGCGGATTAATTATTTTGTGGTTAGGAGGCATGAGAATTAAATATTTTATATATTCATTTATTACTTTTTTAATTTCGCTCCCATTTATAATCTCATTTCTTAAACCATATCAAAAACTAAGAATATTAACTTTTTTAGATCCAGATAGAGATCCTTTGGGTGCTGGATATCAAATTATACAGTCAAAAATAGCTATTGGTTCAGGTGGCCTCAATGGAAAAGGTTTTTTAAAAGGAACTCAAAGCTACTTGGATTTTTTACCTGAAAAACATACAGATTTTATATTCACTTTATTTTCAGAAGAATTTGGTTTTATAGGCTCAGTTGGTCTTTTAATATTATACTCAATAATAATTTTTAGAATTCTAAGAATAGGAGCAATTTCGAGAAGCAATTTTGCTAGACTTTTTTGTTTTGGTTATGCTTTTGCAATTTTTATTTATATTGTAGTAAATTTATCTATGGTTTTGGGTCTGCTACCTATAGTTGGTTCTCCATTACCCATCATGTCGTATGGAGGTTCCTCAATGTTAGCCACTATGATTGGATTTGGTATAGTATTGAGTGCAAAAATAAATCATAAACAAATGATTGCATAATTTGTCACTCTCTTAATTTAATTTTTAATTGTATAACAATCTTATGAATAAAAATGTTAAAGTAGGAATAGTTGGAGCAGGAATTCAAGGTGTATCTAATGCTTTGTTTCTTCAAAAAAAAGGTTTCAATGTAACTATCTTTGACAGAGACAACCCAGGTAGCCAAGCTGCGTCTTATGGTAATGCAGGTCATTTTTCACCTTACGCATCTCTTTCTTTAAACAGAACTGATGTTTTAGCAGATGTCCCAGCTATGTTGCTTAGTTCTTCAGGTCCACTTGCTTTAAAATGGAATTATGTTCCCAAAATGATTCCTTGGTTTATAAAATTTATAATGAATACAACTAAAACTAAGATGATGCATACTGCTAAAAATATGCATCAAATTTTAGATCTAGCTTTACCTGCATATGATGAATTATTTGAGGAGGTAGACTTGGAAGGTTTGGTTGAAAACAAAGGAATTCTTTATATATGGAACGATAAAGATTTAAAAAGTAGAGAATTAGAAATTAAAGTAAGAGAAGAGTTGGGTGTTGAACAACAATTAGTTACCAAAGCTGAAATACACGATCTTGAACCACATATTAAACCATTTTACCATGCTGGCGTATATTATCCTTATGCAAGACATGCAAGAAATCCGAAAAGAATTCTTTTAAAACTATTTGATTTATTTATAAAAAAAGGTGGAAAATTTAATAAAGTAAATATTAAAGATATTAGTTTTGATGAAGAAAAACCAGTTTTTAAAACTGAAACTCAAAGTTATGTTTTTGATAAAGCAGTAATAGCTTGTGGAGCTTTTTCAAAAAAATTAACAGATAATCTTGGTGAAAAAATACCCTTAGATACAGAGCGTGGATATCATGTTCATTTTAAAAATTGTGATCATTTATTAAGTAGACCCGTCATATTTTCCAACCGTGGATTTGGAATTACACCGATGGAACAAGGTTTAAGAGTTGTTGGAACTGTAGAATTTGGTGGATTAGATAATCCATTATCTAAACCAAGAGTTAAAAATTTGATAAATAATGCAAAATATATGCTTGGTGATTTACCTGAGCATGAGGATGAGTGGCTAGGATTTAGACCAACTTTACCAGATTTTTTACCTGTTATGGGGCAATCAAAAAATTACAAAAATATTTATTATTGTTTTGGGCATCATCATTTAGGATGGACTTTAGGTCCAATTTCTGGAAAGATTGTTTCAGGGATGATAGCGAACGAAAATACAAATTTAGATTTAAAACCTTATAGTTCGCTTAGATTTAGTTAAGTGACTAAAGATAACAATTTTTTAGCTTATTTATATCTATTTTTAACGGTAACTTTTTGGGCAGGAAATTTTGTAGTAGGTAAACTTGCAAGTTTTTATGAGGTTCCTCCTTTTTCGTTAAATTTTTATCGATGGCTTTTTGCTTGGTTAATTTTAGCACCTTTTACAATTCCTGAAATATTAGAGAAAAGAAACTATATAATTAAAAACTATAAACTTTTTATTGTTTTGGGAGTTACTAGTATAACGGTATTTAATTCAATTGTTTATTATTCATTAAATTTTACTCAGGTGATTAGTGGAGTTTTGATGATTTCAACTATACCTGTGATGATCATGTTGTTTTCTTCAATTTTAAAAATTGAAAAGACAAATATTTTTCAAATTATAGGGGTAGTGTTTTCTTTTGCTGGTGTAATTGTGATTATTACAAAAGCAAATTTGGAAATATTAAAAAATTTAGATTTCAATAAAGGTGATATTACAATGGTGATAGCAATGTTTTCATGGGCATTATATTCAACATTATTAAAGGGAAAACAATATGAGTTAACTCAAATTTCATTACTTCAAGTAGTAATTACTTTTGGTTTAATATTTTTGATACCAGTTTATTTTATTGAATATCAAATTGGCTTTAGGATTAATTTAGAATTACCTTTTATTTTAATTCTATCTTATGTAGTTTTGTTTCCAGGTTTGGCATCTTTTATTTTATGGATAAAAGGAATATCTATGATTGGTGCTAATCGATCTGGTGTTTTTTTACACCTAATGCCAATTTTGAGCGCAATAATGGCGATGATTTTTTTTAGTGAAAAATTTATGTTTTATCATATTTTAGGCGCTTGTTTTATTATTACAGGAATATTGTTATCAAATAAGAAAGTTAAAAATGCTTAAAGTCGCTATATTAGATGATTATCAAAATGTTGCTCAACAATTTGTAGATTTAGAAAAACTATCTGGAAAATATGAATTTAAGATTTTTAGCGAACCTTTTTTAGATGAAGCAGATGCAATTGATCAATTAGCTGATTTTGAAGCTTTGTTAATAATGAGAGAAAGAACCCCAATCACAAAAAATTTAATTGATAATTTAAATGATTTAAAATTTGTAATCACAAGTGGATTACGTAATAGATCTATTGATTTAGAAGCTGCTAAGAAAAGAAAAATTATAGTTTGTGGAACAGATATAAATATTAACCCAACACCTGAATTAACTTGGGCATTAATTCTTGGCTTGGCTAGAAACTTTAAAGAAGAATTCGATAATATGTATCAAGGATATTGGCAAACAACTATAGGTGTAGAATTAAAGGGAAAAATTTTAGGTTTAATTGGATTAGGCAGGGTAGGTAGCGAAGTCGCTAAAATCGGAAAAGCTTTTGGTATGCAAGTTATGGCCTGGAGTGAAAATCTTAACTTAGATAAGTGTAAAGAATTAGACGTACTACCTTGCAGTAAAGAAGATTTAATTACAAATTCTGATGTTCTTTCAATTCATGTTCAGGGAGGTGAAAGATACAAAGACTGCATTACTTTAAAAGAATTAGATAAAATGAAAAAAACAGCTTTTTTGATAAACACATCTCGTGGACCTATTGTAAATGAGGATGATTTAATTATTGCTTTATCAACTAATGTAATTGCTGGTGCAGGAATTGATGTATATGAAAAAGAACCTTTACCTGAAAATAATAAACTTAGATTTTTACCAAATGCATTGCTTACTCCACACATTGGTTATGTTACAGCAGAAAATTATAGTATTTTTTATAATCAAATGGTTGAGGGATTAGAGGCTTGTGTAAATGGAAAGCCTATCAGAGTTCTGGAGTAAAAAATGGAGCTACCCGTTGTTAATCACAAGGATTATTTTGCTAAAATTGGTGATGATCATAAATTTCCTATTAATAAATTTGGAGAATTAGCAAACTACTTGATCCAAAATAAAATAGTAAAAAAATTTCATAAACCTTCAGCCTGTTCATTTGAAACATTAAGTTATGCACATTCAAAAAATTATATTTTAGATATTCAAAACAAAACTTTAAGTAAAGAGGGAGTAAAAAAAATTGGATTTCCACTTGTAGATAGTGTTGTGCAAAGATCTTTAGTTGCTACAGGTGGAACTGTGCTAGCATCTAAACTTGCAATAAGTTATGGTATCTCATGTAATACTGCAGGTGGCAGCCACCACGCAAGTTATGATGGAGGTGCAGGTTATTGTGTATTTAATGATGTTGCAGTTGCGTCACATTATTTACTTAATAGAGGTCTAGCTAATAAAATTTTAATCGTTGATTTAGATGTTCATCAAGGAAATGGTAATTCTGAAATTTTTAAAGATAATAGAAGTGTTTTTACATTTAGTATGCATTCAAAAACCAATTATCCAGCAAAAAAATCAAATAGCAATTTAGATGTAGAACTTGAGGATAATTTAGAGGATGATGCTTATATCAAAACACTTAAACATTATTTAAATGAGTTAAATCAAGAAAATTTTGATTTTGTTTTTTATATTGCTGGCGTAGATATTCATTTTAATGACCGATTAGGAAAATTAAAAATCTCTGATGAGGGTATTCAATTAAGAGATGAACTTGTGGTAGAAAACTTTTTTTCTAGACGAATACCATTTTGTGGAGTTTTGGGTGGTGGTTATAATAAAGATTTTAATAAACTTGTTGAATTACATTCAATGTTACATCAATCTTGTGCTAAATATATAGGATCATGACGAAAAAAATAAATCCAAATTTAACTGCTGAGCAAAAATTAATTTTATTTGAGGAAGGTACTGAACGTGCTGGATCAAGTGAACTTAATCACGAAAAAAGGGAGGGAAGTTTTCATTGTGCAAACTGTGGTGAAAAATTATTTGATTCAAAAACAAAATATGAGAGTGGATCAGGCTGGCCTTCCTTTTATGAATCTTTGCCTGACGTATTTGAAACCAAAACAGATCACCACATAGGTTATGCAAGAACTGAATATCATTGTAAAAAATGTGGAGGCCATCATGGGCATATATTCGATGATGGACCTGAGCCTACAGGAAAACGATTTTGTAACAATGGGGTATGTTTAGTTTTTAAACCTAAGAGCTAAATTTAATGTTTGAAAATATCGATATTGAGAAAGTTAAAGAAGAGCTAAGAAATCACTCAATAAATTATAAAGAAAATTTCGCCAAAATTGAAAAGTTCATAGAAACTGAAATACAAGAAATATTAAATCTCAAAAAAAACAATAAATCTATAATTCCAGAAATTAGTATTAATGAGATAAATCAAAAAAAAACAAAGGTAATAGAAGATATACAAAAAAGAGGCTGTGTAATAATCCGAGATGTTTTTGAAGATAAATTTATTGAAAATTTAAATTTAGAATTAGAGAAGTATATTGATGAAAATAATTATTACGATGATCAGAAGAAGAAAGCTGATCTAGATAAATATTTTAGTGATCTTAAATCAGGTAAACCCCAAATATACGGCCTTTATTGGTCTAAAGCACAAATAGAAATAAGACACTCAGAGCAAATGGCTAAAGTAAAAAAATGGCTTAATAATCTTTGGATTTATGAAAACTCTGAATATAAAGTTTTTGATCCAAATAAAGAATTATCTTATGCAGATAGAGTAAGAAGAAGAGAGCCAGGGGATGATACTTTGGGGCTTTCTCCTCATTGTGATGCTGGATCAATTGAAAGATGGACCGACAGTTATTATCAAAAAATTTATAGAGATATTTTTTCTGACAACTTTGAAAAATATAATCCATTTGATGCAAAGTATAGAGATAGAACAATAGAATTCGAGTCTCCTGCGGTTGCACATGTATTTAGAACATTTCAAGGATGGACTGCTTTAACAGAGCAAGGACCAAGTGACGGAACTTTACAATTAATACCAATTGCTAAAGGAATTGCTTATATTTTAACCAGAGCATTACTAGATGATGTTGAAGAAAATGAATTGTGCGGATCAAAACTTGGTAGAGCTTTATCAGTAAATAAAGATTATCATTCATTACTGTTAAAAGGTTTAGTTTCAATTCCAAAAATGAAGCCGGGTGACACTGTTTGGTGGCATCCAGATGTTGTTCATGCTGTTGAAGACAAGCATTCAGGAAAAAATTATTCAAATGTTGTTTACGTTGGTGCAACACCTTATTGTAAAAAAAATCTAGATTATACGGTAAAACAATCAAAAAAATTTTTAGAAGGAAAGAGTCCACCAGATTTTGCGTCTGAGGATTATGAAATTAAATATAAAGATAGAGTTAAATTAAAAGATTTAAGCTCTTTAGCTAAGAAACAATTAGCTTTAGAAGAATGGAATTAATTATTTAAAAGATCTTGAAGTTTATTTTCTTTTTCTAGTGCTCTTACTTCGTCATAACCACCAATATGCTGGTCATCAAAAAAAATTTGTGGAATAGTTCTTTTTCCATTAGCTTTTTTAATCATTTCCTCCATTGCTCCATCAACTTTTGAAATATCAATTTCATTATAAGGCGCATTATTTCTAGCTAATAATCTTTTTGCAGCCTCACAATAATTACATAGCGGACCTGTATACATGGTAATTTTTTTCATGAACTATAGATAGTCACCTTTTTTAATTTTACTAGCTATTTCTTTTCTAGAATATTCAAATTTTTTTCGATGTTTTATACTTTTTTGGTTTACTCTTTTTCTCCATAATCTGAAAGATGATGGTTTTAGAGATCTTCGCATAATTTTAATTACATCAGATTCTTTCTTTCCTGTTTTTTTTTCAATTT
>CACNFL010000007.1 GCA_902619745.1 uncultured Pelagibacteraceae bacterium | reverse complement strand
AGGTCATTTTCAAATTTTTTTAGACAGTTAATTGAAATGAATTTATTTATTAATTATGAACAAGGAAAAAAAAATTTAAATTATTATAAACATAATCCAAAAGTAAAATTAGATACAAATCTTAAGAAAAATTTTATAATTTTTATTTTATATAAAGAATTTAATTTATGGTATGAAAGTATAAAAAGAAATCCTGCAGATTTTTTTTTAAAGTTAAATAAATTTAATATTAATCCAATGACAATAAGAGATAAAAAAAAATTAAAAAGATACCATAAGAATTTTTATGATTTCTGGATCTTTAATGCACATAAAACAAAAAATATAGAATTTGTAAATTTTAGAGAGGTTCTTAATGATAAAAATAATCAATTTTTATTGAGTTATTTTAAAAAAAAATACAATTTGATGTCTAATTCTATATTTAAAATACCTACTACTATTAGGTTTTCAAAAAAAATTAATAAAAAAAGAATATTAAAATCCCCAATTTCAAAAGACACTCAATTTAAAAAAATAAATAAATTAATTAAACAAAGAAGAGATTTATTATTATAAACCATTTGATTTTGAAATTTGTTTAAGTATAAAACATCTTAAGCAACAAGACTTTTTGGCGGGGTAGCTCAGTTGGTTAGAGCGCGGGACTCATAAGCCCGAGGTCAGTGGTTCGATCCCACTTCCCGCTACCAAAAATTATGACAGATATTTATATTACTTGGGAAGATTATCATAATAAGATAGAGCAATTAGCTAAAAAAGTTCATAAGGATAATTTAAAATTTAATCAAATTATTTGTATTGCAAAAGGTGGACTAAGAGTAGGAGATGTTTTTAGTAGACTTTTCAATGTCCCTTTAGCAATCTTATCTGTAGAGTCTTACCATGGTGATAGTGATGATATTAAAAACCAACAAGGACAGTTTACTTTTTCAAGAGATTTAGCAAAAACGACTCCCAATTTAGGTTCACACGTATTGTTGGTTGATGATTTGGCAGATTCAGGAAAGACTTTAATTAAAAGTATTAAATGGTTAGAACATTTTTATGGATTTTATTTAGAAGAAAAAATTAAAACTGCAGTTATATGGCACAAATCATCTTCAAAATTTAAACCTGATTATTCTGTAGATTATTTAAAAAATTCCCCTTGGATACATATGCCTTTTGAAAAATATGAAACTACAAATATAAAAGACTTTAAGTTTGAAAAATAAATTATTTTATTAAACTATCATTAAACTGATTAGATACTCTAACAAATGTTGTGCATTTACTTAATTGTTTGAGAGAGGGCGCACCAACATAAGTGCAACTGCTTCTTACGCCACCAAGGATATTTAAAACAGTATCGTTTATTTTACCTCTATATTTTACCCGTACTTTTCTTCCTTCACTACTTCGATAATCTGATAATCCACCATAGTGTTTTTTATTAGCAACTTCAGAACTAGAGCCGTAGAACTCTATATATTTTTCTCCATTAACTTTTACAATTTTACCATTTCCCTCATCATGTCCAGCTAGCATACCTCCAAGCATTACAAAATCTGCACCACCTCCAAAACCTTTTGCAACATCCCCAGGACAGGTACAGCCACCATCCGCAATTACATGTGCACCAAGGCCGTGTGCCGCATCAGCGCACTCGATTACAGCACTTAATTGAGGATAGCCGACTCCAGTTTGAATTCTTGTTGTACAAACGCTTCCTGGTCCAATACCAACTTTAACAATATCAGCTCCACTCAGAACCAATTCTTGTGTCATATCAGCTGTTACTACATTTCCTGCAATTATTGTTTTAGTTGGGTATTTATCTCTTACTGATTTAATAAAATTGGTAAAATGCTCTGTATACCCATTTGCAACATCAATGCAAATAAATTTAAAAAAACTAAATTCTTTTAATACTTTATCTAAATTTTGAAAATCTTCTTTTTTTATACCAACACTAAGTGCAATGTTAGGATATATTTTTTTTATATTTTTATTTTGTTTAATTTTCTTAACATCATGCTGTTTTGTTAGAGAAGTAATCATTCCATAGTCATTTAATTTTTCAGCAATACTTAATTCTCCAACACCATCCATATTTGCTGCCATTATAGGAATTCCTGACCATTCATTTTTGCTATATTTAAATCTGTATGTTCTTAAAAGATTTACATCTTTACGACTTTTCAACGTACTTCTTTTCGGACGAAATAAAACGTCTGAATAGTCTAATTTTAATTCTTCCTCAATTCTCATTTTACATAAAACTACCTTTGAAATTCAATAATTCAATGGAATTATTGTATGTGGATAAATTAAATTATTGTATGTGGATAAGTAAAATTGAAAAATTATAACTATTATTAATCAATATAAATTATTAACTATATATCTCTTTTTTATATATTATAAGCTTCAAAATCATTAAACTGGTACCTATATTTGACCTCTTAAAGATAATTAATAAAAAAATAAAAATATTATTTTTCAATAATTGATAGAGATTTCTTCAAATTATTTTTCCAAGTGAAATTTCTTACATGAAAGAATCCTTTATTAATCAAATCATTTTTTAAATTACTATCATTTAAAATTTTATATATTTTATCCTTAATTTCATTTTCATTATCTGGATTAAAATAAATGCATGCATCAGAATTTATTTCAGGTAATGCAGAATTTTTTGATATTAGGACAGGACAACCTTGTGACATAGCCTCTAAAGAGGTTAATCCAAAAACTTCACAATAAGATGAAAACAAATAAAGTTGAGCTTTTCTATATAAGCTTAGCAAATATTCACTTTGTATATTATTGAATAAAATAATCTCATTATTTTTAAAATTATTTTTAATATAATTCTCAATTTCTATAAAATATTCTTTATCAAGAACCTGCAATACTAGAACAAATTTTATTTCTATATTTTTTTCGTTTATGAATATTTTAAAAGCTTTAAGTAATTTGATAATATTATGATACCTAACACATGATAAAACAGATAATATATATTTTTGAGAATAATCAAAATTTTTAATAAAATTATTTTTTTCGTTAGGTGATAAATATTTATCATTGATCCCTAAATGTATTACTTCAATCTTATCTTTATTAATTTTCAGTATTTCTGATATTTCATTCTTGGCAAAATAAGAGTCTACTATTAAAGTCTCACAGTTACGTATAGATAATTCCATTAATTTTTTTGTAAAAAAATTTCTAAAAATATTTCCTGGCATTAAATTAAAATAAACCCAAGGTAGATTTGAATGTAGAGCAAGTACTATTTTTATTTTAAAAAATTTGAGGATTAATGGTGATAAATTCATTGGTGAGTATAATTTTTTTATACCAGCAATTTTCAATTCAAAAGGAAAAATAAATTGCATCCAAATTAATCTTGGTAAAATTTTAGATAATATATTTGACTTAATTTTGTATTTAATTTTAGGATTTTTCTTAAAAAGTTTAATTTCCCTAAAATAACTTTCAGTTACAAATATTAAAAACTCATTATTAGTAGAAGTATTTTCAAGTTCCTTACAGAAATTTATATTATAAGTTTTGGTTCCACTACCTAAATTTGTGCCAACAAAATCAATAGCAACCTTCATTTTTTGCTATAATTAAAATAATCTTCGTACCAATTAAACAAAGATGGTAGTGTTTTTTCAAATTTGTACTTAGGTTTCCATTTAAAATATTTATATAATTTTTTAAAATCCATAAATTGAACAGATAATTCACCAGATGTTTTTTTATTTTTTAATTTTTTAATTATATCCATCAGCTCTTTCTTTCGTTTTTTATACAAGAATATTTTTTTAAGAATATAAGAAGTTTTATATGGCGTATTTGTACCAGCATTAAAAACTTCGCCAGAATATTTATTAGGGTTTTTAAAAAGATTTTTTGAGAGTAACTTATATAAATCCACAATATCATCGATATAGATGAAATCTCTTATACTTTTTCCATTACCTCTCATTATAAATTTTTTTTTAAATATACATGATTTGATTAATCCTGGAATAAGTGCGGTAAAATTTAATTGTCCAGGTCCATATATGTTTGAAAAACGAGTAATTATGATTGGTAGATTAAAAATATCTGATGAATAACATTTTGCAATCATATCAGCACACGCTTTTGAGGTATCGTAAGGGAATGTGGGTATTAAATTATAATTTTCTTTATATGGCATTTTTTTAATTCCATGCTCTCCATATGCTTTATCTGAAGATGCAACAATAATGGATTTTATATCTTTGTTATTTTCTCTAAAAACCTCAAGTAGAGTATAAGTCCCTTTAATATTACTTTCCCAAGTTTCAAAAGGTTTATTTTTTGCAGCTCCAACCTCCACTTGCGCAGCTAAATGAAAACAAATTTGAATCTTATTTTTTTTTATAATTTTTTGTAGAAGTTTTTTATTAGTTATGTTGCCAAAAATTACTTTAACTTTTTTGTCAATTTTTTCGTAATATAGAAGTGAATTTTTCTTTCTCTTTTTTTGAGTTATTCCAAAAACATTTGCTCCATTCTTAGATAAATTTTTAGCTAAATTTGACCCAACAAACCCAGAAATTCCAGTAATTAATACATTTTTATTTTTCCAAAATTTTTCTATATTCATTATTTAAATTTGTTAATTTGATTTTTTGCATCTTCTAATTCGGAAATTGTATTAACTGTTATATGCTTTCCTGTGTGTTTAAATGCTTTCATTTTTTTTTGTTTAGCTAAATTAGAAAGAAAATATTCAAATTTTTTAAAATTTTTTATTTTATTAATAATTTTTTTTGAAAAAATAAAATAACCAACATTGAACCACATTCCTAATTTTGGTTTTTCTCTAAACTTTTTTACATCATTATTATTTTTTAAATCTAAAATCCCAAATGTTGAATTTAATTCATAAGTTGAAATAATAAACTTATTTTTATTTTTTTTAAAATAACTTATTAATTTATTCAGATTTATATCTACAAGCGTATCTCCGTAACATAGGATTATTTTTTTATTTAATTTAGGGGAAATTTTTTTAATTCTATCAATAATTTCAGTATTTATACCTGTATTAATTACCTTAAAATTTTTTTTTTTATATTTTTTATTTATAAAATTTTTAATTAAATTATGTCTATATCCAGAAGCGATAGTTATATTATTAATATTATATTTTAAGAAATGGTTAATTATATATTCTAACATTGACTTATTTCTGATTTTTACTAATGGTTTAGGTATCATTTTTGTTAATGGTCTTAATCTTTGTCCTGCACCACCACACAGTATTAACACTGAAATTTCATCCTTAGTTTTCTTAAGATTTGAGTACATTGAAAATATAATTCAGAACTTTATATATTACACGTTATAATAAATCTTTTATTTTTTCATAAAATGAAATTTTTTCATTAAAAATTAAGTGTTTGTTGCTTATTATTTTATCAACTATAGAATTAAAAAACTCTTTATTATCCATTAGTTTATTAGCTATATAAATGTATTGTTTATAATCTTCTGCAATTAGTATGTCCAAATGCATTTGCTTGAGCATAGCCAAAGTGTGATTTGCTCTTAAGCTATATCCTTTCATGGTAACAATAGGTTTGTTTAAATATACTGCCTCCATTGAAGTATTTCCACCAGACCAACCTATAGTATCTAAAATGACTTTATGATTTACTAACTCATCGTAAAATTCAATTTTAGAACCATCTAGAAAAATTAATCTATCCAAATTTTTTCGGATTTTTTTGTTTTTTTTTAATCTATTTATAAATTTATTTGTATAGGATGGATCTTTATCTTTAATAAAAGAGATTGTAGAATTTTTATTATTGTCTAAAATTTCACCAATCAAAGGATCGTACTTTGGTAGAAATTTAAATAAACCTTGAGGCATGTAAAAAGTATTTTCTTTAGGCTTTTGAATTTTTGTATTTCTAAGTTTATTGTCTATTTTATAATTAAAACCTATCCCATCTAATAAAATTAATTTTTCTGAATAATGATTTTGATTATCATTATCCATTAATTCAGAACTTATAAAATAATCCATATTTTTTGAACCAGTAGTAATTGGATGTCCCCAAATAATAAAATAATTTTTTGCAAATTTTTTACTTATAATACTTGGCACAATATTATTCATTGAATGGTCTAAGAAAAATATTGACTCAAACTTTTCTTTCTTAAGGAAATCTTCAATATTAGTAATATTTGTTTTGATGTAAAAATTAATATTTAAATTTTGATACATTTCAGTCCATTCATCTTTTTTGTTTGATAAGTGCAGTAAATTTACGTCTAAATTTTTTTTATTTGAAAGTTCATCAATAAAGTTAAAAAAAAGTTTTGAAAGAGTATGTTTAAAAAAAAAGCCAGATACAAAAAGTATTTTATTTTTTGTAAATTTATTTAAAATTATTTGTTGATTTTTACCTAATATTTTTTCTAAAAGTAAATAATATTTTTTATTTAAATCTAAATCATTTTTTTGCTGATAAGATAAATTAAAATTTGTTTTAGATTGAATAATATTTGTTTTTTCTAAATTTGTTAACTGATTTATTTTTTCAGACTCAAA
Source organism: uncultured Pelagibacteraceae bacterium (assembly GCA_902619745.1). GTDB lineage: Bacteria > Pseudomonadota > Alphaproteobacteria > Pelagibacterales > Pelagibacteraceae > Pelagibacter. The sequence goes on along the minus strand of CACNFL010000007.1, from coordinate 52,332 downwards.
AATTTGATTTGAAATTCTTAAAAACTTATCTCGAAAATATTTTATATCTTTACTTTTTTTATATACACGTGGAAAAGTATTTAAATTTAAAAAGTCTATAAATATATTTTTAAAAGTTAAAGATCTTTCCAAATAAATTTTACTTTTATCGTCCTCTCCTAAGGCTAGATAGCTAACACCTAAGAGATAGTTGCTTTCTGCGGTATCTATTTCATTTAAAATACTTATGGCTTGATCGTATTTAAAATTTCCAATTAATAAGTGACTTTTAATTAATTTTGCATCATTATTATTTTCGATTTTTAAAGCTTCATCAATATATTTTTCTGATAACTTTGGTTCAGTTTTTTGTAGTAAATTGGCTAAGTTATAGAATGGTTTATAATTATTTTTATCTTCTCTAATTGAAATTTCAAAAAATAGTTTTGCGAATTTTTTTTTGTTTAATTTTATTAAAACAACACCAATTTTATTTGCGGTATCACTACTTTTTTGAATTTTGAAAATTTTAATTAAATCTTTAAAGTTTTCTCTAAAATTACCATTCTTAAAATCAATATTAATTTTTTTCAATAATTCATTGCTAATCATTGTTTAAATTAGAACTATAAATTATTATAGGCAACTAGAAATTTAAAATACTAATGACCAGGAAAATCAATTAAATTTTCAACTTTGTATTGCTTTTTAATTAAGTTTTTAGAACCTTCTAAATCAAACAAATTTATTACAAATATAAAAGCTGCAACCTTTCCCTCAGAGATCTCAATTAGTTTTGCAGCAGCTTCCGCTGTTCCTCCAGTTGCAATTAAATCATCTATAATAAGAACTTTATCATTTTTATTTATCGAATCTTTATGAACCTCAATTGTTGCAGTACCATACTCTAATTCAAAGTCTACTGAATGAACATCAGCAGGTAATTTGTTTTTTTTTCTCAACATAACAAATGGTTTTTTTAACAAGTATGAGGCTGCAGAGGCAAAAACAAATCCTCTCGATTCAATTGCTGCTATTTTAGTGAAATTAAATTTTTTTGATCTTTCAACAATTTGATTAATTGTTTCAGTAAAAGCATTTTCATCTTTAATTAATGTGGTTATGTCTCGAAATAAAATACCTTTTTTTGGATAATCTGGAATAGATCTAATATAATCTTTTAAATTCATAATAGTTAAATATAGAAGTATAAATAAATAAAAATTTAATTATGACAACTAATAAATTAGCAATAATTGGTGGCAGTGGTCTTTATGATATTGAGGAATTCAAAGAGAGAGAATTACTTAATTTAAAAACTCCTTGGGGAAAACCATCTGATCAGATTTTAAAAACTAAATATAAAAGTAAGGAGGTTTATTTTCTGCCAAGACACGGAAGAGGACATTTTGTTTCTCCTTCAAATATAAATTTTAGAGCAAATATAGATGCACTTAAGCAGTTAGGTGTAACAGATATTGTTTCTGTATCAGCTGTTGGTTCTCTTAAAGAAAATTTACCTCCTGGAAAATTTGTAATTGTTGATCAATTTATCGATAGAACTTTTGCAAGAAATAAAACCTTTTTCGATGAAGAGATTGTTGCCCATGTATCAATGGCTCATCCAACCTCTAATGGTTTGATGAATGCATGCGAAGAGGCAATTAAAAACTCAAATATAGACTATCAAAGAAACGGAACATATGTTGTTATGGAAGGCCCTCAATTTTCTACTTTAGCAGAGTCAAATTTATATAGATCTTGGAAAGCAGATGTAATTGGAATGACAAATATGCCCGAGGCAAAATTAGCAAGAGAGGCTGAAATTAGATATGCATCAGTTTCTATGGTTACAGATTTTGATTGTTGGCATCCGGATCATGAAAATGTTGATGTTCAACAAGTAATCAAAGTTTTATTAGGTAATGCTGAAAAAGCAAAAGTTATGATTAAAAATTTAATTGATAATTTTGAAGATCATATTGACCCAAATGACCCAGCAAACAATTGTTTAGATGTAGCAATTATTACTGCTCCAGAAAAAAGAACAAAAAAGAATATAGATAAATTAAAAACTGTAGCAGGTAGAGTTTTAAAATAAATGAGAATTGAAGGAAAAGAGTACCGAACTATTTGGTTTGAAAATAATATTGTTAAGATTATTGATCAAACAAAACTTCCTCACCAATTTGTAATTAAAGAACTTCATACAGTAAACGATGCAATAAATGCAATTGAAGTAATGGAGGTAAGAGGTGCACCTCTAATTGGCGGAACAGCTGCTTATGGTCTAGCTTTGGCAGTTCAAGAAAATAATGATCCAGAATTTATAAAAAAAAGCGCAAAAAAATTAATTCAATCAAGACCTACTGCTATTAATCTAAAGTGGGCTGTAGACCGAATGATAAAAAAATTAACAGGTATAAACAGTGATCAAATTTTAGATATAGCTTTAAATGAAGCTAAAGAAATATGTGATGAAGATGAAAAGTTTTGTGAAAATATTGGCATTAATGGATTAAAAATAATTGAAGAAATTTATAATAAAAAGAAAGACACAGTAAATATATTAACACATTGTAATGCAGGTTGGTTGGCAACTATTAATTGGGGCACAGCAACATCGCCAATTTACCATGCTCATAAAAAAGGAATACCAGTTCATGTATGGGTAGACGAAACAAGACCAAGAAATCAAGGTGCAAACTTAACATCATACGAACTAAACGAAGAGGAAATTCCAAACACAATTATTGCCGATAATACAGGAGGTATTTTAATGCAGAGAGGTGAAGTTGATATGTGCATTGTAGGTAGTGATAGGACTTTATCAAATGGAGCCGTTTGTAATAAAATTGGAACTTATCTTAAAGCATTAGCTGCTCATGATAATAACGTTCCTTTTTATGTGGCTCTTCCAAGCTCAACAATTGATTGGGACATAAAAGACGCAAAAGATATTCCCATTGAAGAAAGAAATTCAGAGGAATTATCTCATGTTGAAGGTATAGATGAAAATAATGAAATTAAGAAAGTTTTGATATACCCAACTAAAAGTAAAGCTATGAATTTAGCTTTTGATGTAACGCCTGCAAAATATGTAACTGGATTAATAACTGAAAGAGGGATTTCAGAAGCTTCTTTAGATGGATTAAGCAAATTATTTAAATGAAAAATTTAAAAGAAAGAGAAGAGGTAATTGAGTATTCAATTAAACTAAATACAACTAATTTATCTCCTTTAAGGTCAGGAAATATTTCTCTAAGAGGAGTTGAAGATGGTATTGAGGGTTTTTTTATAACTCCATCTGGAAAGAAGTATGAATCTTTAAAACCAGAAGATATTGTTTTTTTATCTTTAACTGAAGAAAAAGACTTCTTATCTTGGTTTAATTCTGGAAAAAATCCATCATCAGAATGGCGTTTTCACCAAGATATTTATAAAAACAAGTGGGAAGCAAAAGCAATAGTCCATGCTCATTCACCTCATGCTACAGCAGTATCCACTCATGGAAGATCTATTCCACCATTTCATTACATGATTGCTCTTGCAGGTGGTGAAGATATTAGATGCTCTGAATATGCAACTTTTGGTACCCATGAACTTTCGGTAAATATGATTAAAGCCTTAAAAGATAGAAAGGCATGTCTTATGGCGAACCATGGGCAAGTTGCATTTGGAGAAAATTTATCTAAAGCTTTCGAGCTTGCTCAAGAGGTAGAAAATATTTGCCATCAATATATTATTGCATTAAAGATGGGAGAGCCTAAGAATCTTTCATTAGCTGAAATGAAAAAAATCTTAGAAAAAGTTAAAAATTATAAAAGCAGTTAGTTATATGACTAAAGTTGGGGAGCATATTACTCTAGACATCATTGGAACAACTAAAGAGTATGATCCATCTGTATTTGAAAAAGTAATTCATGATATTGCAAATGCTGCAAAAGTAACAATTTTAAATATTTCAAAATATAAATTTGAACCCCAAGGTTTTACAATTCTTGCTTTATTAGCTGAAAGTCACATTAGTTTTCACACATTCCCTGAAAAAGGAATTATTAGCTTTGATTTTTTTACTTGTGGCAAAGTAAGTCCATCGGTGGCAATTGATATTATAAAAAAAGAATTTGAACATAAAAGAATAGTTAAAAAAGAATTTAATAGAGATACTAAATCCTTTTATCACGATATTTATAGCTCACCAGGATTACAAAAATCATATGTAGTAAATGATGTTTTAGAAGATTTTAAATCTAAAGTAGGTCAACATATTGAGATTTTAGATTTAGAGCAATTTGGTAAATCTTTATTTATTGATGGTGAAATACAAGTTGCTGCTACCGATGAGCATTTATACAGTTCTACATTCGTTGGCTCTGGTTTAAATTTAAACAAAGATAGTGAAAGAGCTGCTATCATAGGTGGTGGTGATGGTGGAGTAGCAAGAGAATGTATTTCAAAAAATTTTAATTTTATTGATTGGTATGAACTCGATCCTGAAGTTGTAGATGTTTGTAATAAACACCTTGGAGATATTGGAAAAAAAGCAACTGAAAAAAATTCTGTAAAATGTGTTTGGGGTGATGCTTTCGAAAGTATTAAATCAGTTGGTGATGATACTTATGATCATATTTTTGTTGACCTAAATGATGATCAATTTTGTATAGATTTAGCTGCAAAAAATATGGACTCATTAGTCAGAATATTAAAACCAAAGGGAGTTATTACAGCTCAAGTAGGGAGTCAGGATAAAAAACCACAACAGGTTGAAAATTGGCTAAATGTTTTTAACCAAAATTTTGGAAACGCGAAATTAGCAAGAGTTTACATACCAAGCTTTGATTGCTCTTGGAATTTTTCTTCATCAATTAATCATTAATTTTACTTTTTTCTTATTAAAATTTGTGAAATAATTCTTCTTAAATTAAAGGAGAAAATAATGAATATATTCAAAAAAACTATTTTAACAGTTCTTGCTTCTTTATTTATCATCGGAAATGTTTCTGCTGAAAAAATAAAAATTGGAACTGAAGGCGCTTACCCTCCATGGAATTCAAAAGATGCATCAGGTAATTTAATAGGTTTTGAAGTCGAGCTTGCTCAAGAACTTTGTACAATTATGAAGTATGAGTGTACAATTGTTGAACAAGACTGGGACGGTATGATACCAGCTCTAGTTATGAGAAAGTTTGATGCAATAATGGCTGGAATGTCAATTACTGCTGAAAGACAAAAAACAATTACGTTTTCACAAGGTTATGCTGATGAAGTAGCTTCTCTTGCGGTAATGAAAGGTTCAAGCTTAGAGGGCATGGATACACCAGAAGGTATTAATTTATCATTGGGTGGATCTGATGTTAAAAAAGCTCTTAAGACATTAACAGGAGCACTTGCTGGTAAAACTGTTTGTACTCAAACAGGAACAATTCACCAAAACTTTTTAGAGTCTGGTGATGTGGGAAGTGTAAATGTTAGAACTTATAAAACTCAAGACGAAGTTAACCTAGATCTTACTTCTGGAAGATGTGACGTTGCTTTAGCTGCAGCAGTAGCATTCACAGATTATGCAGACAAATCAGGTAAACCAGTTGTATTAGTTGGACCAACTTTTTCAGGTGGCGCATTTGGTAATGGTGTAGGTGTTGGTATCAGACAAGCTAGTGATAGTGCTATCGGAAAAAGAGATGCCAAAATCTTAAAAGACTTCAATAAAGCAATTGATAAAGCTAGAAAACAAGGAATTATTAGCAAACTTGCTATTAAGCACTTTGGTTTCGACGCTTCTATGTAATTCATTTCAGATCTGGCGACTATAATATATAGTCGCCAATCTATATGGAACTTCTCGCATTTGGTAAAACAGGTTGGGGTGACGAGTTATTTTACGCAACCTTGATGACAATCGCTGTATCAATTACAGCAATGTTAGTTGGTTTCTTTTTTGCATTAATTTTTACACCTTTAAAACTTTCAAAATATAAAACTTTAAATTTAGTTGGTAATTTTTACACTACAGTTATTCGTGGAGTACCTGAACTATTAGTAATTTATCTTTTCTTCTTTGGGGGAAGCGGTGCAATTATGTATGTAGCTTCTATTTTTGGTTATTATGAATACATAGAAATTAATGCTTTTGTTACAGGATCAATGGCTATTGGTATTATTTCTGGAGCATATTCAACAGAAGTATTTCGAGGTGCAATTCAATCAATAGATAAAGGTCAATTTGAAGCTGCAAAGGTGCTTGGAATAAATAAGTTTGGGCAATTTTATAAAATAATATTACCCCAGATGTTAAGATTAGCTATTCCAAATTTAAGTAATGTTTGGCAAATAACTTTAAAAGATACCTCTCTTATCTCAGTTACGGGTTTAGTTGAAATAATGAGACAGTCTTATATTGCAGCAGGATCTACTAGAGATCCATTATTTTTCTACTCATTTGCAGCAGTTTTATATCTTTTGCTTACTTACGTGAGTATGAAATTAATTAATAAGTTAGAAGTTAGGTATAGCAGGGGGTATTGATGGATTTTGATTTAATGATCACTAGTTTCCCTAAACTTTTAAGTGCAACAGTAGTGACTTTAAAATTATTATCCGCATCATTATTTTTTGGATTATTCCTAGGTCTTTTCTTTGCAATTTTAAGATTAAATAAAAATATATTTATTAATAAATTTGCTTATGGCTATTCATACATATTTAGAGGAACACCATTATTGGTCCAGATTTTCATAATTTATTTTGGATTAGGACAAATCGAATATTTAAGAACAACATTTCTATGGGTTATTTTAAAAGAACCTTACTGGTGTGCAATAATAGCATTTACTTTAAATACTGGAGCATATACTTCTGAAATTTTAAGATCAGCATTTCAAACAATAAAACCAGGTATTATTGAAGCTGGAAAAAGTTTAGGAATATCAAACAAAATAATTTTTTACAAAATTCAAATTCCAATTGCAATTCGACAATCATTACCAGCATACGGAAATGAAATAATACTAATGATGAAAGGGACTTCTTTAGCAAGTACAGTAACTTTGATGGATCTAACTGGTGTTGCTAAATATATAATTTCAACAACTTTTAAACCAATAGAGGTATTTATTGTTGCAGGTGGAATTTATTTGTTCATGACTTTTATCATTCATAATGTAATTAAATATTTGGAAAAAAAGTATAGTTTTCAATAATAGACATGTTTTTATCAAAGAAACAAATTAATGATTATCAAAATGATGGTGTAATAATAATTAAAGATGTATTTAAAGATTGGATTGAGCCACTTAGAATAGGATTTCAAAAAGTTTTAGATAGTCCAAGTAAGCATGGAAGAGAAAATGTAAATCATGATAATGGAAGATTTTTTGAGGATTATTGTAACTGGGAGAGGATAAAAGAATTTAAGGATTGTTTATATAATTCACTTGGAGCTCAAATAGTTGCAGAAGCAACTAACTCTAAATCTACTCAAATTTTTCATGAACATATTTTTATAAAGGATCCAGGTACTCACAAAGAAACACCTTGGCATCAAGATATGCCGTATTACTGTGTTGATGGTAACGATACTGGAAGTTTTTGGATTCCATTAGATGAAGTTGATCATAAAAATAATCTTAAATTAATTTTAGGTTCTCACAAATGGTCTAAGTTAATTAGACCCACAAAATGGTCAAATAACCAATCTTGGTACGATGATGATAGTGCTTTTATGGATTTACCACCATCAAAAGAATTTGAAAAAAATATTTTAATTCCAGAACTAAGTTTAGGGGATGCTGTTTTATTTAATTTTAAAACTGTACATGGTTCAACAGGAAACAATACCTCTAAATCTCGAAGAGCATTTTCGATGCGATTTATTGGAGATGATATTAAATATATTGATAGAGGAGGGCCAACTTCACCTCCATTTGATGGAATCAATTTAAAAACAGGAGATTTGATGAGAGATGATTGGTTTCCTAAAGTATTTAATATTAATTAACTTTTAGATATTTATTAAAAAAGAACAAATATACTATTATCGATTTTCTGAAAAATAGTTCCATCGCCTACAAAAATTGGACCAGAAGGTAAGTAGAAAAAAATTAAGTATATAATTATAAAAAATTTCAAAATCATTTTTTTAAAATAATTTTTTTTAGAAAATATATAATTTTTAAAATTAAATATTAAATAAAAACCTATCAAATGAAAAATTAAAATATTGATAAGCCTACCAGTATCAAAAGAGAGTATAATTAAAATTCCAAGAATTGAAAAAAGATATAAATTAAAAAAAATAATTAATTTTTTATAAAATTGATTTTCAACAAGAAATTCATACAACATTTTAAAAAATAAATAAGAAAATAAAGGTATAGTAAATAATATTATCAAAATTATCTGTATAAAATGAGATAATTCTGAATTTTTTAAAAACCATAGGGTTTGACCTAATTGCAAATTAATATTTCCTGATAAAATAGTTACCGCAGTGTATTTGTTGCTTATGCCAGGTAAAAATTTCTCTAAGGATGTATTTATTAATTTTACAGTTTCAATATCAGCAGGAAATGCAAATAAAAAAAAGAGAAAAATAAAAATTAAATAAATGAATAAAAATTTATTAGAAATTTTATTTTTAAGAACAGCAAAATTAATTAAAATATGAAAAGGAATTAAAAAAAATTGTAATTCATGAATAAGCATATTTATGAACAAAAAGGGTATTACAAAATAAAAGTTTTGTTTCTTGTAATTTTCTATACTTAAAGATCCGCATAAGGCTCTCTGTGCTATCAAAACGTGATAAAAGTAAATTATATAAAAAAATACTTCTTTTCTAAATAATGCCTTAAAGTCAAATATTGGAAATAACAAAGTTGAAGGGCTTAATACAATAAAAATAAATAATGGAGCATTATAAATCCACAAATTATTTGTTATTTTGTAAAATAAAATAAACAAAATTAAATATAAAATTAAATAAATTAAGGATAATAGCTTTTTTGGATCAAACTCAGTAATTAAATTTAAATAATAAATTACAGTTCCCAAAAAACCTCTTCTTACAAAACCACCTTCATAATTGATTAAATTTTCTATTAAAGCATATTCGGTAAAAGAAATTTCATAATTATTTATTGTAAAGATATAAGAAATAAAAATTATAAAAAAAAAAGCAAAAGTTAATATATTTAATTTTTTTGTAGAAATACCTGATACTGTCATTTGAAATATTATTTATTTGTAATTAGTATATTCTTTTATTTCTTTAATAGTTGATCCAGTGTGATTATTCATTTCTAGTTTAATTTTTGCTCGATCATCATTTAAAAAATGAACATCTCTAGATAATTTTATAAATTTATCACCAAAGACCTTATTTTTTTCACAATCTCGTTTGTCATCTTCTATAACCCACAACTTGGCATTAATTTCTTTTAAATCTTGGAATAATTTATTTAGTTTATCATCAGATTTAACATTTTTTTCTAACTGATCTTTAAGAATTGAATGTTCATTCGATATAAATTTTAGTTTTTCAGGGTCTTTAATTTTTTCTTTTTTAATTTCCAAGATTGAAATTTTGTCTAAAAGCTCACCAACCGATACTTCTACTATAATTTTATTCATTAAATTTTATACTATGTTAAATTGTTAAAAATATGTCTAATATTTTAATCATTAAACATGGATCTTTGGGTGATATAGCTCAAGCTTGTGGTGCAATTCAAGATATTTCTGAGAATCATAAAGGAGATGAAATTTATTTGCTAACAACCAAACCATATTTTGATTTATTTAAAAAAAATCCACATATTTCTGATGTTATTTTAGATAAGCGATTATCAAGACTAAACCTGATTTACTTATACTTATTAATGAAAAATATAAAAAAATATAATTTTTCTAAAGTTTATGATCTACAGAATTCAAATAGAACAGCCTTTTATAAAAAAATTTTATTTCCAAAGGCAACAAAAGATATTTGGTCTTCTACAGAAACTACTTTACCTGAAGGAACTACTAAAGAAGATTTTGATAAAGACTCTGTTCTATCTAGATTTGATTATCAATTAAAAAGTTCAGGTATAAACACAAATCATACTTTGAAACCTAATTTTTCTTGGAGTACGACAGACATTTCTCAAATAAAAAATTACCATCAATTAGATAAATATATTCTTCTTTTTCCTTTTTGTTCGCCTCATTTAACTTCAAAGAAATGGCCTTACTATAACGATCTAATTACTATGATTAATGAAAAATTTGAAAATAAATTTAAAGTCGTTACTGCACCTGGGCCAGATGAAATTAAAGATGCAAAAAATATAAATGCTTTATGTGTTTTAGATAACGGTAAAGCTTTAGATATTTCTCAGTTAGCAACATTAATTAAAGATAGTTCATTTGTTATTGCAAATGATACTGGACCAGCACATATGACAGCACACTTAGAATCAAAAGGAATTGCTTTATTTGGATCTCACACAACACCTTTTAAAGTAAGTATTGAAAGGGAAAATTTTAAAGCAATACAAGCTCCTGAATTGTCTAAACTTTCAGCAGAAAAAGTTTTTGAAAGACTTTCTGAAATTATTTCTTAATTTTTTCAATTACTCTCAAAAATATAGGAACTGTGAAAAGTATGAAAAGTAATCTTATTATATGATGAAAAGCAACAAAGTCTGGGTCTAAATCAAAAGCAATTGCTATAACTGCAACTTCATAAATTCCACCAGGGCTAAAAGATAAAATTAGAGTTAAAATATTTGTCTCAACAAAAAATGTCGCAACATAGGCTGCAACTAAACCTAATACTACCAAAATAGTAGTAGCTACAATACTATGAAGAGAATTATTAGCTATCTCTTTAACAGTTTTTTCAGCAAATCTACAACCAACTGAAGAGCCGAGAATTAGCAAACAAAAATTTACTGTTTCATCTGGTAATTTATATGAGGCTATATCTGTAATTTGTAACAAACCACTTGCAAATAATGTTCCAGATAGTAAAGCTGCAGGTATTCTAATTTTATCAAAAACAATTATAAAAAACAAAGAAGCAAAAATAAGTAAAATTAAATTGAAATGATTTTGAGCTAAATAATTGAAGTCATCATTTAACAAAACACTGTTGTCAGTATTATTAACTATAATAAATGGAATGACAGTTATTATGATTATTAATCTAATTAAGTGAGAAGTTGCAACTTGAGATAAATCTGTTTTTTCATTTTCTGCTAAAATCATTAAAGGACCAAGTGCACCAGGTGCTGCCGAAAATATTGAAGCTTTTTCTCCATAACTTGCAAATTTTTGGAGATATTTAGCGACGACTAAAATACAAATTATTATGTAGATTAACATAATTAATGAAGTCCAAATCCAATCAAGCATTTGATTAAATAGATTTTGGTCTATGTAATTTCCAATATGCAAACCCAAAATTATCAAGATAAAACTTAATACAATTTTTGGCATAATAATTTTAAGACCTGATAAAGCAGCAATTGATGTGATAATCATTGGACCCAAAAACCAAGCAAGAGGAATATTAAAATAGTCAGCAATAATTGCGCTAGGAAAAGAAATTACAAGAACAGAAATAAATTTAATTGAAAATACTTGTTTAGCATTTTCAAGATAAGATTTGATTTGATGTTTAATCATTCATTAAGCTTCTATCATCAACTTTTTAAAAGATAAGAAAAAAGAAATTAAAACTAGTGAATTAAGTGAAACCTTAATCTGTAAAAAAAATAAAATATCATATTAGATTGATATTTTTTTTGCTAAAATAGTTTCAATTAAAAGTTGTGTTACTTAATTACAGGTTGAATAAACATTAAGACTATAATTAACTAACGTTTTTAAATTAGAGAGGAATAAATAATGAAAAACTTAAAAAAAATAGTTTCAGTATTATTCTCAGCAATCCTATTGTTCTCAGCAACAACTACAAGTTCGGTAGCAATTGACAAATTGCATTTTGTAATTGGTGGTGGTGCTGGTGGTGGTTGGGATGGAACTGCTAGAGGTACTGGAGAAGCTTTAACAAAAGCTGGAATGTTAAGTAGTGCATCATTTGAAAATATGTCAGGTGGTGGTGGTGGTAAAGCTTTAGCTTACATGATTAATACTAAACCTGCTAATACAGTTTTAGTTCAATCAACACCATTAGTATTAAGATCAATTACTAGACACAAAGGTTATGTAAAAGGTAGTGGAACTTTATCTTATAAAGATGTTGTGCCAATCGCTGGTGTAATTGGTGACTATGGTGCTATCGCAGTTGCAAAAAGTTCATCTTTTAAAAACTTTAAAGATGTAGTTGATGCTTACAAAAAAGATCCAAATTCAGTTAAAATGGCTGGAGGATCTGTAAGAGGAAGTATGGACCATTTAATTGGTGCTTTAGCTTTCCAAGCTGCAGGCGCAGATCCAAATGCTGTTCAATACATTCCTTATGATGCTGGTGGAAAAGCTTTGGCTGGACTTTTATCTGGAGAAACTCAAATCATTTCAACTGGTTTAGGTGAATTGATGGGTGCAAGAGACCAAGTGAGAATTATTGGTATTACTGCTCCTTCAAGAGTTTCTGATGCACCAGATGCACCAACTCTTAAAGAACAAGGATATGATGTGCAATTCGTAAACTGGAGAGGTTTCTTTGGCCCTCCAGGTATGAGCAATGCTGATAGATCAGCTATTGCAAAAATGCTTGGCGATGTACAAAAAACTCCTGAATGGGAAACTGTCAGAGCAAGAAATGCTTGGGTTAATATTTATAATCCAGAAGGCAAGTTTGTTTCTTTCTTAGAAAAACAAACTCAAGAAATGACAGCTCTTATGAAAAAACTAGGAGTTATATAATCCTTAGGATTATTTGAAATTAGAGCAGTGAATATAAATACTACAAAAATTATATCACTGCTCTTTTTTATTTTTTCAGCATTTTATTTATATACCGCTTATCAAATTCAAGTATTTGCATTTGATGAAAATGCACCATTTAATGCACGAACATTTCCAATTTATTTAGGTTATGCAGGATTATTTTTTTCTGGATTGAAGCTTATTTTACCAGATCCAAATACAATTAAAGTAGAACATAAAAGCTTAGAGTATAAAAAAACAGGTATACTTATACTAATTGCAATTATTTATGGAGCTACAATTTTAAAAGTTGGATATTTTTTAACTACGTCTTTATTTTTATTTGCGTCATATTATTTTTTAGGAGAACGAAGATGGATTTTAATGTTTTTATTATCCTTTCCATTTGTTGCTGTCTTTATGTACCTCCTGCATGGTATCCTTGATATATACTTGAGAGATCCATTCTTACAATCAATAGGAGTTATGGGATGATTGAAGGAATATTAATTGGATTAACAACAGCACTTACTTTTCAGAACATATTAATGGTTATGGTCGGTTGTTTTTTTGGAACAATCATTGGAATGCTTCCTGGTCTTGGGCCAATGACAGCTATCGCATTGATGATACCAATTACCTATGGTTTCGATCCTGCAACAGGATTAATTTTGATGGCTGGCGTTTATTATGGAGCAGTATTTGGTGGTTCTACTTCTTCTATATTGTTAAATGCACCCGGTGTTCCTGGAACAGTTGCCACTTCATTTGATGGTTATCCTATGGCACAACAAGGTAAGGCGGGTAAGGCTTTAGCAATTGCAGCATGGAGTTCGTTTGCAGGTGGAACATTATCTGCAATTTATTTATTATTTATGGCTCCAAGTTTATCAAAAGTAAGTTTATCTTTTAGATCACCAGATTACTTTGCTTTAATGATTTTAGGTTTAACAGCGATTGCTGCTTTTTCTTCTAAAGGACAATTTTTGAAAGCAATGATGATGGTAGTACTTGGATTGATGTTAGCATCTGTTGGCCAAGATAGTTTGTCTGATATTACAAGATTTACATTTAATAATATGAACTTAACTGACGGAATTAGTTTTGTACTAGTTGTGATGGCAACTTTTGCAATGAGTGAAGCATTAACAATTATTTTAAAAAGAAATGATCCAACCAGTGCTGCTAAACAAGTTTCTTTAACTGAATTAGGCTCGATTAAGATTAATAAAGAAGAACGAACTAAAATGTATAAAACAATTCCAAGATCATCAGTAATTGGTTTTTTAATTGGTGTTTTACCTGGAGCTGGCGCAACAATTGCATCTTTTTTAGCTTATGGAATGGAACGAAACGTAGTTAGTGATGAGGAAAAAGAAAAATTTGGTAAAGGCAGTGTAAATGGTTTGTCGGCACCAGAAACTGCAAACAACGCTGCTTGCTCAGGTTCTTTTGTGCCAATGCTCACTTTAGGAATTCCTGGGAGTGGAACTACAGCTGTAATGCTAGGGGCTCTTTTAGGTTTTGGGGTTCAGCCTGGTCCAAGACTTTATATGACTAATCCAGAGATTTTTTGGTCAATAATAATGTCTATGTATATTGGAATGGTAATTTTGCTGATATTAAACTTACCACTTATTCCTTACATAGCTAGAATTCTTGCTGTTCCTAAAAATTATTTAATTCCTCTTATTTTGTTTTTCTCCGTCACTGGGATTTATGTAATGTCATTTAATAATTTTGATATTTATTTAATGATTGGGATTGCTGTAGTTGCAACTTTTTTAAGATTATATGATTTTCCGATGCCACCTTTAATATTAGCTTTTGTTTTAGGTGGATTGATGGAGGAAAACTTGAGACGATCTTTATTGTTAAGTAATGGTTCATGGGAATTTTTGTGGGACAGAACATTAACTGCATGTATCCTAGTAACTACAATTTTAATTGTAGTTTGGCATATTTACAAAACCTTTAAGAGGAAAAATTAAGATTTAATATCTATACGTTTTCTAATGATTTCTTTATCAAGCTTCATTTCACGATATGACATGATTAAAACACCTAAAAATATAACACTAGCACCAATCCAAGTGAAGAGATCAGGCGTTTCACTAAAAACATAATATCCAATTAAAGAAGCAAAAACTAAACTTAGAAACGAGTATGGTTGTGTCATACTAACATCTACTAATTTGTATGCGTGATTTATGCAAAGATGTAGCAATGTACCAAACAAACCTGCAAAAAATAAATAAATCAAAGTTTGAAAACTAGGTGTTTGCCAATAAAACAACGCAATAATGAAACTAAAAATTGTCATATACGTGTATCCATAAGATAAAATCGTAATCGAACTATCATCTTTTGTGATAGTTTTTGTAATTATAATTACTATTGACCACATAAAAGACGATGCCAGTGCCATATAAACTCCAAGAGAGATTTCAATTATTCCTGGTCTTAAAATTATTAACATTCCAATAAATCCTAAAACTAGTGCAAAACTTCTATATATGTAAATTTTTTCTCCCAGAAACAAAACTGCCAATATTGTTACTATGAAAGGAACCACAAAAGATATAGCTGTAGCTTTTTCAATTGGCATCATTACTAAAGCTGAGAAATATAATAACATTGAAGGCAAGTTTAAAACTGCTCTTAGTAAATGTTTTTTATGATGATTTGTTTTAAACACTGTAAATTTAGATTTTAGCATATATGGAAAAATAATTAGTAAACCAAATAAAAATCTAAAAAATCCAGCAACATAAACATTAACTTCTTCTTGTGCTAATTTTAAAAAGGTTAACATCAATGTTCCACAAAAAACTGAGATTATAATTAAAAAAATTGCTAATTTATTATTTGAAATCAATTTAGTATCTTTTTGTATTCTTCAATTATTTTTGACCATTGAAATTTATTAACAAATTCTTTTGCATTTTTCCCAAGGTTTAAATACTTTTTATTTTCTAACATTGAAGTAATTGAAGAATAAATATCATCAAGACTATTTCCATCACATATTAAACCAGTTTTTTCGTGATCAATTGCATCTGCTGCACCACCATCTTTACCACCAATTGATGGAATACCGTATTGTGCAGCTTCAACGTAAGCTATACCAAAACCTTCAACTGATTTTTTATGTATTATGGATGGCATCACAAAGATATTTGATTTTGAAACTAAAGCATTTTTTAAATCATTACTAATATCTTTAAAAAACATAACTTGTGCTTCAAGATCTAGTTCTTTTACCAATTTCTTAATATTTTCCTCTTCTTCTCCATATCCAACACAAATGTAAACAATATCAGGATAAATTTGTTTTAAATTCCTTATAGCCATTACTATTTTTTCATGATTTTTACGTTTATCAAATCTTGAAACTGTAATTAGTCTTGGATTTTTAACTTTAAGTATACTTTCAACTTTATCTAAAGTTTTTTTATTTAATTCTTCAGCAGGATCCACACCTGGATTTATTACAATTACTTTATTTTCATTAACGCCAAGTTCTATTGCTAGATTTTTTGTAAACTGAGAATTTGCTATAACTTTTTCAACATTATTTAAAACACTAACTACTCTTTTATTTTGACTAGAACCTTTAGGATGGTTGATTTCTTTACTATGAATTAAACAGTATTTTTTCTTAGAAGTTTTAATAAGCTCTAAACTTTTCCAATGATCAGCAATAACACCATCAATTTTATTTTCTTTGATATATTCATTAATTAATTGTGCTTTTCTATATTTTCTAAGCAATTTAATCCCTCCAACTCTTTCGATCGAAAAAGAGGCTTGCTCATCAAATTCTTTATGACCTTGTATATGATCTGCAAAAACTTTTATCATAAAGTTTTTGGATAGTTCCCTTGAAAGGCCCCACATTAGATTTTGCATGCCACCAAGCTCAGGTGGGAAAGATTTAGTTACAATTAGATACATTAATCATACTTCCATTTAATACCACAGCCTGCACTGGGTATTTGATGTTCAGGACCTTTTCCAGTTTTAGCAATTTGTCTCATAGCTGTTAGCAGATCACTTTCTCCGTCTTTAACTGGAATAAACTTTTTAAGTTCTCTTAATCGTCCTCTGTATTGAAGTTCTAGATTTTTATTGTAGCCAAAGAAATCTGGAGTACATACAGCATCATATGCTTTAGCAATTTCTTGAGTTTCATCATGTAAGTAAGGAAAATTGAAATGATTTTGGTTTGAAAACTTGATCATGTTATCAAATGAGTCGTCTGGATAATTAATAAAGTCATTTGAGCAGATGGCAACTGAGTTGATACCAATTTTGTTTAATTCACTACAATCTTCAACTAATTCTTTTGTAATAGCTTTTACATATGGACAATGATTGCAAATGAACATTATCAAAGTTCCATTTTCACCCTTGATATCATTTAAAGACAGAATTTTATTATCAGTAGATTTTAATTCAAATGGAATAGCTTTTTGACCAAAATCACATATTGGAGTTTGTATAGGCATAATGTAAAATATATAGATTATGTTTTATGATTTAAAAGATAAAAAACCAAAAAACTCTGGCGAAAATTGGGTAGCTCCGAATGCTACAATAATAGGAGATGTTACTTTAGAAAAAAATACAAGTATTTGGTTTAATGCTGTGCTTAGAGGAGATATTGAAAACATTCATATCGGCGAAGGATCAAATGTTCAAGATGGAAGTGTATTGCACACAGATCCTGGATGTCCTTTAAAGGTAGGAAAAAATGTTACTGTTGGTCATCTAGTTATGCTTCATGGATGTACCATTGGAGACAACAGTTTAATTGGGATTGGTGCTGTAATCTTAAATAAAGCTAATATTGGAAAAAATTGTATTATTGGAGCTAAGGCTTTAATTACAGAAAATAAAGTTATACCTGACAATTCTTTGGTTGTTGGTTCACCTGGTAGGGTCATTAGAGAAGTAACAGAAGAAGAAAAAAAAGCAGTGTTTGAAAATACAAAACACTATCAAGATAATTGGAAAAAATATTCTAAATCAATTTTTTAAAGGAGATAAATGCCAGCAGGCTACGTAATAGCTCAATTAAAAGTAACTAATCCTGAAAATTATAAGGAATATGTTGAAAAGGTTACACCATTTGTAAAAAAATTTGGTGGAGAATTTTTGGTAAGAGCTGGTGAGTTTCAAATTTTTGATGGAGAAACAAAATTTCCTAGAATTATTATTCTAAAATTTCCCTCTTATGAAAAAGCATTAGAATGGTACAATTCTGAAGAGTATAAACCAATAAAACAAATAAGATTAGATAATTCAGAGGGAACAAATATAATTATAAAAGGTGTATGAAAAAAATAATTTTTATAATTTCTTTTTTATTAATTACGAATTTATCTTTTGCCTCAGAAAGATTTATACCACTTGAATTATTCACAGGTGGTGAAATTCGTGATGATACTGAAATTAAATTTACAAAAGCTAATTTAGTCTTTGGAGAAAAGAAAAGAAAAAAAATAGTAGGACCTGAAGATTGGAAAAATCCTCAAACTGGAAAATTAATAAAAGTTTATAAAAGAACAAGAAAAGGTCAAAGTGGAGTAAAAACCCAACTTTTTACTGTTACTAATGATGGACAATGTATTGGAAGAGTTTGGGATAGTAGGCGTGGTGGAAGAATAATTGTAAATGGATGTAAATTTCCTTTAGGTGTTTGGAAAGAAGGTGAAAAAAGAACATTTAACGGATCTTCTGGAGGAAAGGCAAGAAAAATTGAATTGACTATTTTAAAACTAGGAAAAAAACAAAAAGATAAAGTCAAATTTAATTGGAAACTTTATGATGCAGATGGAAAATTGATGGATGACAACGATTATACATTTTCTGCTGGCAAAGCAATGACAAAACTTAATGATAAAAAAATATCAAAATGAAAAAAATAGTCAGTTATTTAATTAAATAAGAGATCATTGATTGAATAAACTATTAAACCAATAATAATAATTAATAGAATTAAAAAAGATATTTGTCCACTTAACTTAGATTTAATTTTTGTTTTATCCTCTTTTAATTTTTTAAAATAAATACTTCCAAATCTCATTACAGCTAATCCTAAAATTATAAGAAATGCTGTGAATATATATCCAGTAACCATCTATGGAACTAACCAAGTATCTTTATTATTTTCTAAATTAAATTTTGCTCTTCTATGACCCTTAGCTGCTAAATAAAGCCATTCTATTGATTTAATCTTGCACTGAATCACAGTAAAGTTTTTGTAACCTTCTTCACTTTGTTCTTTAGTGTAATCAAAATTATCTAATTCTGGTTTTAGTCCAGATGTAGGTAGATCCGACTCGGTTCCCGGACCATTATCAACTAAATAGCATTTTCTACTAATATGTTGGGTTTTAGACCAAGATTCTTTTGTTACGTCATTATTATGATTAACAGTACATTCAACTTTTAATCTAACCTGTATTTTTTCGTCTTTGTCGTAAAACAACATTGCTGCGTTTTTATTTGCTTTTAATTTTTCAATTTTATCTGATCGTATATCACTATGGTATTGAACTAAATTATTTGATTGATCAGATTTTCTAAGAACTACAATTCGTCCATCAAAGTCTGATTGATTACCACAAATAAATACTGGTATTCGAAAAGGAGAACTTCTGTCTTTAACAGCATTATCTAACATGGACCAAATTTTCTTTTTGATCTCTGCAAAGTCCTCGTAATAAGGAACTGTATCCGTCACAAATATTATTTTTTCTTTTTTAATCTAGCAATCAAACCTGAGCTATCCCAACGATTTCCACCCATTTCTTGAACCTCAGCATAATAGCCATCAATAATTTCTGTTATAGGCACAGGTGAACCATTTTTTTTTGCTTCCTCGATTGCAATTTTTAAATCTTTTCTCATCCAATCAATAGCAAAACCATAATCAAACTTATCATCAGTCATAGTTCTATATCTATTTTCCATTTGCCAAGATTGTGCTGCACCTTTAGAAATTGTCTCCATAACTTTATCCATATCCAAACCAGCGTTTATTCCAAAATTGATTGCTTCAGATAAACCTTGGACTGTTCCAGCAATACACATTTGGTTCATCATCTTTGTTAACTGACCACTTCCACAAGGACCAATTAATTTTACTTTTTTACTATAACAATCAATTACAGGCTCAGCCTTTTTAAATACTTCTTCATCACCACCAACCATTACTGTTAGTATTCCGCCTTCAGCACCAGCTTGACCTCCTGAAATAGGAGCATCTAAAAAACTAAACCCTTTATCATTTGCTTTTTTATTTAATTCTCTTGATACTTCTGCAGATACAGTTGAGTTATCAATAAAAATGGACCCAGCTTTTGCTGTGTTAAATAATCCATTTTCTCCAGTTGCTACTTCTCTTAAATCATCATCATTACCAACACATGTAAAAATGAAATCAGCACCATCTGCAGCTTCTGCAGGTGTATTGGCCATTTTACCTTTATATTCACCAATCCATTTTTCAGCTTTAGATTTAGTTCTATTAAAAACAGTTACATTGTGTCCGGCTTTTGATATATATCCAGCCATTGGGTAGCCCATAACCCCAAGACCTATGAAAGCAACATTACAAGTCATAATTTTTTTCTATGTTTAAAAGTTTAAGTTTAAAAGTAATTGTATTTGGATTTATTTTTACATTTTTTTCAAGTTTTGGACAGAGTTTTTTTCTTGGCCTATTTAATTCTAGTATTAGAGACGCCTTATCAATTTCACATGGACAATTTGGCTCAATTTATGCATCAGCCACTTTACTAAGTAGTATTATTTTAGTTTGGATTGGAAAAAAAATTGATGACGTAAACATATTAAAGTTTGCATCTTATGTAATAATTTTTTTATCAGCTTCCTGTTTTATATTTTCAAAAATTTCATCTGTTATTTTTTTATTTGTAGGAATTTTTTTAATGCGTTTAGCTGGACAAGGTTTATCAAGTCACACAGCTACAACAACCATATCTCGTTTTTTTGAAAAAAATAGAGGTAGGGCTTTAAGTACAGGTTGGTTAGGATTGTCACTAGCTGAATTTATAATGCCAGTTTTAATTGTTTTCTTATTAACTTTTATAGAATGGAGAGATATTTGGGTTTCAATTTCTATTTTGGTTATATTAGTTTTACCTATTGCAACATTTATTTTAGTTAGAGAAGTTAAGCTTGATACTAGAGAAGAAACTAAAATTGAAGAGAATAATAAAGAAATTAAACAATGGAAAAGAATAGAAGTTTTAAAAGATTATAGATTTTATATTATTTGCATGACGATGTTAGCGATGCCATGGATTGCAACGGGATCTTTTGTTTATCAATCGTTTATATCCTCTTCTAAAGAATGGGGACCTTATGTGATTGCACAATCATTTATGGCATACTCAATTTTATCAGTGATTACTCTTTTTATATCAGGTTTTTTAATTGATAAATTTTCAAGTAGAAAATTATTAATTTATATGAATGTTCCACTTTTTTTTTCAACTGTAGTTCTATACTATTTTAATGCACCGTTATCTTCTTTTGTATTTTTTGGTTTACTTGGAGTAACCAATGGCCTGGCAAATGTTCTTGGGTCCTCAACTTGGGCTGAGATTTATGGTGTTAAATATATTGGATCTATAAAGGCCTTAACAACTGCACTAATGGTATTTTCAACAGCTTTTGGTACAGCTTTATTTGGATTTTTGATTGATATTGGTTTTTCAATTGAACATATAGCTGTTGTTTCAGGAGCCTACATCTTTGGCTCAATTATCCTTCTTTATTTGGTTAAAAATAAGCTAAATCCAAATTATTTATAAAATAGATCTTGATTTTTAAAGACTCACTGTGTAGATACTGCGCATGGCAAGAGTTACTGTAGAAGACTGTATAGATAAAGTAGAGAGCCCTTACGAATTAGTACTTGTTGCTAAAGAGAGAGCCACTCAACTTAATGCAGGAATAGAACCAACAATTGATAGAGATAACGATAAAAACACTGTTATTTCATTAAGAGAAATTGCTGAAGAAAAAATTAAAGTTTCAGATTTAACTGATAGCGCAGTTTACAAACTTAGAAAACATGTTGAACAAGTTGATGACACTGCTGAGGATGATGAAGAAATTGGCGATGAATTTGAAAATTTATACAAAGGTGAAATCTCAAAAAGTGGAACCCCAATTTTACCATCTAAAAGAGCAAGAAAAACTCCAGAAAAAATTCAAGTAACAAAAGAAGATTTGGCTGAGCTATCTGAAACAGCTACAGCAGAAGTTGATAATTCAGTAGGAGAAGAAACGATGAATGAGCAAGGAGAAGTTTCTTTAGATGAAGTTTCAGAATCAGAAAATCAAGAAGCAGACGTATCTTCAGATGACACTGAAGCTTCAAACTCATAAAAAAATAATATAAAGTTATACCATGAATAGGAAAGTATCAGTTGCTCCTATGATGGATTGCACAGATCGTCATGAACGATTTTTTCTAAGATTAATATCCAAAAACACTCTTCTTTACACTGAGATGGTAGTCGATGAAGCTATAAATAGAGGAGATAAAAAAAAGTTGTTGGAGTTTAATATTAATGAGAAACCTGTAGCACTTCAATTAGGAGGCTCTTCTCCAAAACTTTTAGCTGAAGCCACTAAAGTAGGCGAAGATTTTGGTTATGATGAAATTAATCTAAACTTAGGTTGTCCTAGTAAAAAAGTTGAAAAAAATAGATTTGGTGCTTGTTTAATGAAAGAGCCAAATTTAGTGGCAGATTGTTTGAGTAAAATGCAATCAGTTACAAAACTACCAGTAACTATAAAAACAAGAATTGGTTACGATGATGTAGAAGATTATGAAAATTTACATAGTTTTATTTCTGCTCTAAAAGCAACAGGGGTTAAAACTTTTATCATTCATGCAAGAAAAGCAATGTTAGGTAAATTTACACCTAAGCAAAATTTAAATATTCCACCTTTAAAATATGAATATGTATATAAATTAAAAGAAGATTTTCCTAATGAAGAGATTATTATAAATGGAGGAATAACTTCAGTAGACGAAATAAAACCTCATTTAGAAAAAACAGATGGTGTAATGATAGGAAGAGCTGCGTATCATACCCCTTATTTATTAGCAGATATTGAAAGAGAAATATTTAATAATGAAGATGTTCCAAGTAGACAAGAAGTAATTGAACAACTCATTCCTTATGTTAAAGAAGAATTAAAAAAAGGAACTAGGTTAAATCAAATTATGAGACACACTATTGGTTTATTTCATGGTCAATCAGGTGCTAGATATTGGAAAAGATATTTAAGTGAAAACATGTGTGTAAGAGATGCTGATGTGAAGAAAATAGATCACATTATGGATAAAATTAAATACAATAATGTAGATACTAGAGTAGGACAGTCTGCTTAATTCAATATTAACAAACGAATACAGTTATATTATTTTATTAATGGCTTTAACAGCAATACCAGTTGGTTTTGTTGCTGGATTATTTGGTATTGGTGGAGGGTTGATAACAGTTCCCTTTTTATATTTTATTTTTGGTTCCTTAGAAATTGATCCTCAATATGTTATGCACCTAGCAGTAGGAACTTCCTTTGCAATTATAATACCAACATCTACTGTTTCAGTTTTAACACATCATAAATTTAAAGCTGTTGATTTTGATATTGTTAAGAATTACGGTCTCTTTGTTGTACTGGGAGTTATTGTTGGTACAGTTTTTGCAGCTTCTTTAAAAACTAAATCCTTAGTTTTATTTTTTTCTATAATGATCTTATTTTTAGGAATTTACTTACTTTTAATAAAAGAAAAGGAACAAAACATAATTGTTAAAATGAAATTACATTTAAAAATTATTCTTGGTTTTCTTGTTGGGTTTATATCTGCTCCTATGGGTATAGGAGGAGCTGTAATGAATGTGCCTATCCTTAAGTTTTTTGGTTATTCAATAAATAAAGCCATTGGAAGTGCAGCAGCTATAGGTTTTTTAATTGCTTTATTTGGAGCAATAGGTTTTTTAATTTCAGGAAATTATTTAAATTCAAGTCTTCCACTAAGTATTGGTTTTATAAATATCCCTGCTTTTTTAATTTTTATACCAATTACTACTTTCATGGCTAGGATAGGAGCTAAAACAGTTCATAGTATTGATAAGAATAAAATTAGTAAGTTTTTTGGAATTTTTCTTTTAGTGGTTTCGATCAAATTTTTTTATGAATACTTAAAATTATAACAAGTAAAAAAAAAAAGAGGTGACTTCAGTCTCCCTCCATCACCTCACCAGTTCAAACTAAGTGATTCTTTACATATTTATGAACACTTATTAGTTGAAAATGCAATTTATCAACTAATTTAAACACAAACAATCATAAGTTGTATTTAGTCTTAAAAAAAAACTCAATTTAGCCACACATAATATTTAGTGTTAATATTCAAATTGATACTTTTAAAAATGGTTTCAATAAAAGACATTAATAAAAATATTAAAAAAAATTTATTTGATCCAATAGATAAATCAAAAAATAAGTTTTCCTCATTTTTAAATGATTTTAAAAAAAACAAAGTTAAAAAAGATTTAGCATTACAAAAACAATTAGAAAAAGAAAAGAAAAGAGAATTAATTTTAGAAAAAAAATTAGCGAAAAAAGCTAAACAAGATGAACTGAAAGAAGAAAGAAAGAAACTTCTTTTTCAAAAAAAATTAATCATTGAAAATGAAAAGCAAGAAAAAAAGAATGAAGAAAAAAGACGTAAAATAGAAGCTCAAAGAATTAAAATAGAACAGAAAAAAATTAAAGACGAAGAAAGTAGAAAACTTAGAGAGGAAGCCAGAAAGCTTAAAGAAGAAGATTTAAGGCTAAAAATGTTAGAGAGACAAAGAATTAGAGAAGAAAATATTAAAATTAAAGAGGAAGAATTAAAAAATAAAGAAATTGAAGCTCAAAAGAGAAGAGAGGAAAAAGAAAAAGAAAGACAAGAAAAAATAAGATTAAAAGAAATTGAAAGAAAAAATAGACTTGAGGAAGAACAAAGATTAAGAGAAGCAGCTAGAAAGCTGAAATATGAGCAAGAAAAACTTAAAGAAATGGAAGAAAGATTAAGAGATCTAGAAACTGAAAGACAGCAGGAAATTCAAAGACAGATTTTAAAAGAGGAGACTGAGCAAAAAGCCAAGGAAGAGGAATTAAGAATCAAAGAAAAAGAACTTAAAGAAGCAGAACGTGAGAGAATAAATAAAGAAAATGAAAGACGCCAAAGAGAAAGAGAATTGAAAATAGAGGAGGAAAGACAAAAAAGAATTGAAGAAGAAAACGAAAGAACCAGATTAGCTGAAATAGCTCAAAAAGAAAGAACTGAAGAGGAAAATAGGCGAATGAAAGAATGGGAGAAAAAATTTGATGAGGAGCAACGATTAAAAGAAGAAGAGCTTGTAAAAAAATTTTATTGTGATGAAATTTCTGAGCAAGATAATAATCAGAACGGTGACAATCTAGAAACTAAAACTGAAGAAGATAATTTTAAAACTAAAACTGATGAAGATAATTTAAAAAATTAAATTTTCTGATCATATTCACCAACTCTACCTGTTTTTTGTAACAAATCGTCAATAAAATCAAAGATTTTTTTCTTTCTTTCATCTGATGTTGGGCTTTCAGTAACAATAACCAAAGATGGTTTGTTTGAAGAAGCTCTTATAAGTCCCCACGAACCATCTTCAAATGAAAATCTAACTCCATTAACAGTTAAAATATCATCAATAACTTGGCCATCTATTTCAGTTTTGTTTTCTTTTAAATTTTTAATTTGTTTAACTAGTTCTTCAACAACAATATACTTCTCTTCATCTTTGCAAAAAGGTGCCATAGTCGGTGTTTGAAATGTGTTAGGTAATTCACTAATAATTTCACTCATTTTTTTATTTTGATTATCTAGTAAGTGACACACTTGAATTGCTGAATTGATACCATCATCATACCCAAAACCTAATGGCTGATTGAAGAAAAAATGACCACTTTTCTCAAATCCAGCTAAAGCTTTTTCAGTGTTCACTTTTCTTTTAATATGAGAATGACCTGTTTTCCAATAAATTGTTTCACAGTTGTTTTCTAATAAGATTTTATCTTTTGAGTACAAACCTGTTGATTTTACATCTACTACAAATTTAGAATTTTTATGTTTGTTTGATAGATTTCTAGCAATTAGAAGACCAATTTTATCTGAAAATATTTCATTACCCTTATCGTCAATAACTCCAACCCTATCTCCATCACCATCAAATCCAAACCCTATATCAGCATTGTTTTTTTTAACTACTTTTGCTATTTCATGAAGCATTTCCAGATCCTCTGGATTTGGATTGTATTTAGGAAAATTCCAATCCAGATTACAATCTAATTCTATTACCTCACATCCAATACCTCTTAGAATATCTGGGGCAAAAACACCTGCTGTTCCATTTCCACAAGCCACCACAGCTTTAATTTTTTTCTTAATTTTGTTTTTACTAATTAAGTCATTCTTATAAATTTTATCAAAATCTTTTATTTGTTTTTCACTACCTTCGCCTTTTGTGAACTTTTCACTTAAGGTGATTTCTTTTAATTCTTTCATTTCCTCTGGTGCATGGGTTAGACCTTTTTTGATTCCCATTTTAACACCAGTCCAACCATTTTCATTATGACTTGCTGTAACCATAGCAACTGCATCTGCATCTAAATTAAATTGTGCAAAATAAACCATGGGAGATAATGACAGACCAATATCTTCTATACTGCATCCTGTAGACAGTAATCCTTTTTTAAGAGCTTTTTTTATTTCCTCACTATAAGAACGATAATCATGTCCAACGATGATTCTTGGATTTTCTTTTTTAGTATGAATTTTTACTTGTGTTCCAAGTCCTCTTCCAAGATTCTCTATACCAGCTAAATTTATGTCTTTTTTATACAACCATCGAGCGTCATATTCTCTAAAGCCAAATGGGTCTATTTTTACGTTTTGATTCATTACCTATTTTCTTACTCTTTTTTTATTAATTTCTTGCAAAAAAATTTATTTTTTTATTGATTATCATTTTGTCGCGTTCTATAAATGTTCTATTGTACTAAAGTTTATATAGTATATTTACGACAAACGCCTACAACATATAGTTGTTTTCGTACTAATAACAAAATATAATTAAAATTTATGAATAAGATTCTTTCTCAAGCCCTCAAAAAAGCTGTCTCTGAATATAGCCCAGAAGTTAAAGAAGTTTCTAAGATAAATAAGCCTGATCTTTTCTCATTAAATAACGAAACAGAACTATTTCAAAATGACAAAGGCATCATAATTAAAATTGATCGTTCGAAAGATGCAAATCTTACAGACTTTGGTAAAGCAACTTTAAAAGACAGATATTTAGGTTTGAACGAATCTTATCAAGATTTATTTGCAAGAGTAGCAAGCACATATTCAGATGATAATTTGCACGCTCAAAGAATTTATAATTATATAAGCAATCTTTGGTTCATGCCAGCTACACCAGTTTTGTCAAATGGTGGTACAAAAAGAGGATTACCAATTTCATGTTTTTTAAATGAAGCATCTGATAGCTTAGGAGGCATTCTTGATTTATGGAGCGAGAATGTTTGGTTAGCAGCAAAGGGTGGAGGAATTGGAAGTTACTGGGGCAACTTAAGATCTATTGGTGAAAAAATAGGAAGAGTTGGAAAAACTTCTGGAATAATTCCTTTTATTAAAGTTATGGACTCTTTAACTATGGCTATCAGTCAAGGATCATTAAGAAGAGGTTCTGCAGCATGTTATCTTCCAATTGATCATCCTGAAATAGAAGAGTTTATTGAAATGAGAAGACCTACTGGTGGTGATCCAAATAGAAAAGCATTAAATTTACATCATGGTGTTTTAGTTTCTGATGCCTTTATGAGAGCTGTAGAAACTGATGAGCAGTGGGCATTGAAAAGTCCAGCAGATGGCAGCGTTCAACAAACTATTTCTGCAAGAAATTTATGGATAAGATTATTAACTGCAAGAATTGAAACTGGTGAACCGTATATAATTTATATTGATACTGTTAACAGACAAATTCCTCAACATCACAAGTTAGCAAACCTTACAGTTAAAACTTCTAACTTATGTAGTGAAATAACTTTACCAACAGGAATTGATAAAGATGGAAGAGACAGAACGGCGGTTTGTTGTTTATCTTCTTTAAATTTAGAAAAATATGACGAGTGGAAAGACGATCCAGATATGATTAATGATGTAATGAGATTTTTGGATAATGTCTTATCAGATTTTATTAATAAAGCACCTGATCAATTCAAAGATGCAAAATACTCAGCAGAAAGAGAAAGAAGTGTTGGTTTAGGTGTAATGGGCTTTCATTCATTTTTACAAAAAAATAGAATTCCACTCGAGTCTGTAATGGCAAAGTCATGGAATAAAAAAATCTTTAAAAACATTCATGAGAAAGTAAATCAAGCCTCTAAAGATTTAGCAGAAGAGAGAGGCGCGTGTCCTGATGCAGCTGAATATGGTTACAAAGAAAGATTTTCCAATAAGACAGCAATAGCTCCAACTGCTTCAATTTCAATTATTTGTGGAGGAGCATCACCAGGAGTAGAACCTATTGCAGCAAACAGCTATACACACAAAACTTTGTCAGGATCATTCAATGTTAGAAATAGATATTTAGAAGAAATATTACAAAGTCACGGTAAAAATGATGACGAAACATGGTCTACAATCACTACTAATCAAGGATCTATTAGTCATCTAGATTTCTTAACTGATTTAGAAAAAGATGTATTTAAAACAGCATTTGAGCTTAATCAAAATTGGATAATTGAACTTAGTGGTGACAGAACTCCTTATATCTCACAAGCTCAATCAGTAAATTTATTTTTACCAGCAGATGTTCATAAAAAAGAATTACACAAAATTCATTTTGATGCATGGAAAAAAGGCCTAAAAAGCCTTTATTACTGTAGATCAAAATCAATTCAAAGAGCTGAAAATATCAATGATGCTAAATCAACCGATATAACAGCAAATGTTTATAAATCTAAAAATCAACAATCTAACGAGCAGCCAGAGTACGAGGAGTGTTTATCATGTCAGTAGCAGAAAAAATTAATAAAGAGATTATTCAACCAAAAAAGATGGGTCTATTAGTAGAAAACCCAGTTTACAAACCTTTTAGATATCCATGGTGTTATGATGCATGGTTAACTCAACAAAGAATTCATTGGTTACCTGAAGAAGTCCCTTTAGGAGACGATGTTAGAGATTGGCAAAAGAATTTATCTCAACCAGAAAAAAATTTATTAACTCAAATTTTTAGATTTTTTACTCAAGCAGATGTAGAAGTTAATAATTGTTATTTAAGACATTACACAACTGTATTTAAACCAACAGAAGTATTAATGATGATGACAGCATTTGCAGCGATGGAAACAGTTCATGTAGCTGCTTATTCTCATCTTTTAGATACTATTGGTATGCCTGAGTCAGAGTACTCGGCTTTCATGAAATACAAAGAGATGAAAGACAAGTACGATTACATGCAGGGTTTCAATGTAAATTCTAAAGAGGATATAGCAAAAACAGTTGCAGTGTTTAGTGCTTTTACAGAAGGATTACAGTTGTTTGCAAGTTTTGCAATTTTATTGAATTTTCCAAGACACAATAAAATGAAAGGAATGGGACAGATAGTTACTTGGTCCGTAAGAGATGAAACACTTCATTGTAATTCAATGATTAGAATTTTTAAAGAATTTATAAAAGAAAACCCTGAAATTTGGACACCGAAATTAAAAAAAGAACTTTATGAAGCTTGTAGAATAATTGTCGAGCATGAAGATGCTTTTATTGATTTAGCTTTTGAAATGGGTCCTATGGAAGGTTTAACCGCCCAAGAAGTTAAAGATTATATAAGGTTCATTGCGAATAGAAGACTTATTCAATTAGGATTAGAACCAATTTATGATGTTCAAAAAAATCCACTAACTTGGTTGGACACAATGCTTAACGCTGTAGAGCATATGAATTTCTTCGAGGGTAGAGCTACAGAATATTCTAAAGCATCAACTCAAGGTACTTGGGCAGAAGCTTTTAGTTAAAATAAATGCTAAAAAAATATTATGTATTATTTTTTTTCTTAATTTTCTCAGGCTGCAATACAGTAACAGGAACTGTTGAGGGAACAGCGCTTGGTATTGTTAAAGATGTGAAAAGTACTTATCATTATTCTACATGTGTATTTACAAAAGTTACATGTGGAGATCTTGACTTAGATTGAAAATATTTTGAAGTATAAAAAATACTTTAGAAAAACTAGCCTAAAACAAAAAGGTGTTGGGGAGCTATTTTTAAATGAAATAGCTTCAAAAAAACCAAAAACATTTCTTGAAGTAGGAGTATTTCATGGTGTAACAGCAAGAAATGTATGTGAATTATTGTGTAATATTCATGGCAAAGAATTTAAATACATTGGTTTAGATTTATTTGAAGAGAATGATGAAAATAAAAGTGAAATAATTCCAAATACAAAATTCTCAAACCCATTAAAAACAATTTATTTTAAATATATTAAAAGACAAAACCCTTACAGTTTAGAAGCAGTAAAAGATTTATTAAATAAATTTAAAGATAACATTCATTTAATAAAAGGAAATTCAAATAAAATTTTAAGTAAAATTGATATGAAAAAAATAGATTATGTTTTTTTAGATGGTGGTCATGAGTACAATACAGTTAAAAATGATTTAGAATGTTGCAAAGAGGTTATTTTAAACAATGGAGTGGTTTTGTGCGATGATTATGATTTGAGTTATGCGCCTGGGGTTAAAAAAGCAATTGACGAATTTATAGAAAACAACAGTTTTATATGTTCAATATTATCTAATGGTAGATTTGCGAAGATAGAAAAAAGCTAGACTATCTTTGATTTAATTGCATTACTTTCCTGTGTTTACTGCCTTTGTAGCTAGCTAATGGTCTAATAAGTTTATTAGCCGCATGTTGCTCCATTATATGAGCTGACCAACCTGTTATTCTAGAAATTACAAATATTGGAGTAAAAAAATCAGTGTCGAAACCCATTAAATGATAAGTAGGCCCTGTTGGGTAATCAACATTAGGATGAATATTTTTCTTTTTAATCATTACTTTTTCAACAATGTC
Organism: uncultured Pelagibacteraceae bacterium; assembly: GCA_902619745.1. Classification (GTDB taxonomy): domain Bacteria; phylum Pseudomonadota; class Alphaproteobacteria; order Pelagibacterales; family Pelagibacteraceae; genus Pelagibacter. The sequence goes on along the minus strand of CACNFL010000007.1, from coordinate 21,248 downwards.
ATAGATTTTTTCAAATTTTTTATCTTTTTTAAGTTTAGCAACTTTACCGAAGTATTTTCTCATAGTCGGAACTCTAGAGTCACCTGATTTATAAACTCTATGTCCAAATCCCATTACAACTTCTTTATTTTTAAGTGCATCGTTTATCCATTTTAATGCATTTTCTGGTTTTTTAATTTTGTTCATCATATGCATCACCTCTTCATTAGCTCCACCGTGAAGTGGACCTTTTAAACTAGCAATTGCGCCTGTTATTGCACCATGTATATCAGATAAGCTACTCGTAATTGTTCTTGCTGTAAAAGTTGAAACATTAAAACTATGTTCCGCATATAAAATTAAAGATACATCAAAAGCTTTAACAATTTCTTTTTGAGGCACTTTACCGAAGCACATATAAAAAAAGTTTTCAGCGAACGTTAAAGTTTTTTTTGGTTTAATTATTTTTTTACCTTTTCTTATTCTATAGAAAGCAGCTAAGGCAGTTGGAGTTTTTGAAAAAATTCTAAGAGATTTTCTCATATTTGCTTCTGGTGAAGAGTCTGTAGTTTCTTTATCCTCTAATCCCATAACACTCACAGCAGTTCTTGCAACATCCATTGGATGAGATTTTTTTGGCATGTGTTTAATTATTTCATATAAATTCTTAGTTAATTCTCTGTTATTTCTCTCTTCTTTTTCAAATTGTCTAAGTTGTATAGTATTTGGGAGATCCTTGTTAAGAATTAGATATGCAACTTCTTCAAATCTACAGTATTCACATAAATCTTGAGCTGCATAACCTCTATAAGTAAGAGAATTTATTTCTGGCATTACTTTTGATACTTCTGTTTCATCTACAACAATACCTAGTAAGCCTTTTTTAATATCATCACTCATTATTCATGTCCTTTCGTACTAAAATTATAAATTTTTTCATCTAAAGAATTGTATTTTTCATAATCCACTAATTCGTAAAGTCTTTTCCTAGTTTGCATCTTATCAATAATGTTATTTTGATGTCCATTTGCATAAATGTCTCTTAATCCATCTTCTACATTTTTCATTGCTAATCTTTGTGTTGTTACAGGATAAATTACAATGTTATATCCAAAGTTTTCTAAATCTTTGTAACTAAATAATTTAGACTTACCAAATTCAGTCATATTAGCTAATAAATAACCAGATAATTCTTTACGAACTTTTTCAAAATCTTTCTCATCTTGAAGAGCTTCTGGAAATATTATTTCAGCACCAGCATCAATGTAGGCTTTACATCTTTCTATCATTTTATCTAAACCTTCAACACTTTTGGCGTCTGAACGTGCAATAATTTTAAAATTTCGATCTTTTTTAGTAGCAACACATTCTTTAATTTTTTTAACCATAGCATCAGTTGAAATAAGTTCTTTATTATCAAGATGCCCACATCTTTTTCTCTCAATTTGATCCTCTAAATGAACTCCTGTTATTCCAAATTCTTCAAATGTTTCTATAGTTTCTTTACAAGATTTAAATCCTGTATCTATATCAACTATTGTTGGAAGATTAGTAACTCTAGAAATTAAATAAGATCTTGTACTAACATCTTGTAGCGTAGTTAAACCTATATCAGGAAATCCAAGATCATTAGCCATCACCCCACCAGATACATAAACTGCATCGTATCCAATTTCTTCAATTAATTTTGCTGTGAGAGGATTGTATGCACCAGGAACTCTTAAAATTTTATTTGATTTTAATTTTTGATCAAAATCTAATCTTTTTTGACTTGGTTCTTTTTCTACAAAATGCATTAAAAAATTCCCTTCTTAATATTTCGCTTTAATTTACTTTTTCTTACTTCAATATTCAATTTATGAAGTTGACCAACTTTCAAATTTCTTAAATTTTGTACAGTTTTTAAAAAGCGATTGCTTTCCTTTTTATCTAAAATACCTTCGGTTAAAGTTAAAAATTTATTTATATAATTTTGTCTCTTAAATGGTCTTTTCCCATATGGATGTGCATCAGCTCTGTCTAACTCCTCTGTTATTTTTTTTCCATTATTAAGTGTTACAACTACTTTAGCACCAAATGCTTTATTTTTTGGATTTGGATCATGATATTTCTTTGTCCATTTTTTATCTTCATATGTTTTTATTGATTTCCAAATCTTAATAGTGCTTTTTCTATTTGCTCTAGTTTTTGTATAAGATTTAACATGATGCCAATCTCCATCTTCTAGCGCTACAGCAAAAATATACATAATAGAATGATCAAGAGTTTCTCTACTGGCATTAGGATCCATTTTTTGTGGATCATTAGCACCTGTCCCAATGACATAATGAGTGTGATGACTTGTAAAAATATCAATTTTTTTAATTAGATTTAAATTTGGAATTTTTGTTTTTAGTTTTTTAGCTAGATCTATTAAGGCTTGAGATTGATATTCTGCAGAGTATTCTTTTGTATATGTCTCTAAAATAGCTTTTTTACTTTCACCTTTTTTTGGTAATGGGACTTTATATTTTGCTTTTTTCCCATCCAATATTCTAGCTATAACACTATCTTCACCTTCGTATATTGGACTTGGTGCGCCTTCACCTCTCATTGCTCTGTCTACAGCTTCTATACCAAGTTTACCCGCATGTGCAGGAGCATAAGCTTTCCAACTTGAAATTTCTCCTTTTCTAGATTGTCTTGTAGATATTGTTGTGTGTAATGCTTGTTGAACAGCTTGATAAATAGTTTCAGTATTTAATTTTAACATTGTTCCTAATCCAGCAGCTACACTAGGACCTAAATGAGCAATGTGATCAACTTTATGTTTGTGCAAACAAATACCTTTAACTAAATTTACCTGAACTTCATACGCAGTAATTATTCCCCTTATTAAATCTAATCCACTTTTTTTATTTTGTTGTGCTACACTAATAAGTGGAGGAATATTGTCACCTGGATGACTATAATCAGCAGCTAAAAAAGTATCATGAAAATCTAATTCTCTAACAGCTGTTCCGTTTGACCATGCTGCCCATTCACAATCAAATTTTAATTTTGAGTTTACACCAAATAAAGTTGCACCATTTTTTCTATAGTGTCTTAAAGCCATTTCTCTAGATGAAATTACTGGTTTTCTGTTTAAAGAGGCAATCGCAACAGAAGCATTATCAATAATTCTATTGATAACCATTTCAATAGCATCTTTATCTAATTTAGCGTTATCGCTTGCTATCTCTGCAATTTTCCATGCAAGCTGTTTCTTCTTTGGTAAATTAATTTTTGATGGATATACTTTAACTATATGTAATAACAAAATAACTCCTTATTTGTGATTTTGTTTTAATAGTTAAAATAAATTAATCAATATTAAAGATATTGAGATACTATTTTTTCAATACCTACAAAGTCTTTTATTAAGTGATTATGATAAATTTCATCAATATTTTTTTCAGTATATCCATCCTCTAATAAAATCATTGGAATTTCAGCCGCTTTAGCAGCATTTGCATCTGACTCGCTATCACCAATCATAATTGATTTATTTTTACTACCATCTAAAATTTCTATGATTGTTGTTATGTGCCTTGGATCAGGTTTACAATAATCAAAAGTATTATAACCAGCAACATACTCAAAGTAATCATATATACCGATTTTTTTTAGAAGATCTACTGCAAGATATTCGGTTTTATTAGTACATACGGCCATTGATATATTTTCTTTTTTACACCAATTTAAAAAATCTTTTACACCAGGCATCAAAGTACTTTCATTTAAAATATTCTTTCCATAATAAGAAATAAACTCATCTGTCATTTCATTTTTAATTTTCTCATTAATCGAAGTTAATTCTTTTTTAGCCTGGCTCCATATAGATCTACCAATCATTGCTCCAGCTCCTTGACCAACAGCACTTTTAAGTTCATCAAGAGATTTTGTAGGATATCCAAATTTTTTCATAACATGATTATGAGCAAGCATTAGATCAGGGGCTGTATCTACCAACGTACCATCTAAATCGAATAAAACTGTAAATTTTTGTTTCATTTTAAAAGTATTTTAAAGAAATAAATTGTGAATTAATCAATATATATACTTAATGTAAATCAAATCTAAATGGAAGTTTTAAATCAAAAAAAACTTAGAGAAAAATTTATAAAGTCAGGTGTAAAGATGATAGGTCCTGAAACTATTTTTTTTTCAAAAGATACTAAGATTGGAAATAATGTTACTATAGAACCTTATGTTGTAATTGGCTCTAAGGTAAAAATTGGGAATAATGTAATCATAAAATCTTTTTCACATTTGGAATCTTGTAAAATTGAAAATAAAGTTGAGATTGGTCCATATGCCAGAATAAGACCTAATACAATTTTAAAAGAAGGATCTAAAGTAGGTAATTTTGTAGAGATTAAAAAAAGTACTTTAGGAAATAAATCTAAGGTTAATCATTTATCCTATGTTGGTGATGCTCAAATTGGAAAATCAGTTAACATTGGAGCAGGCACAATTACTTGTAATTATGATGGAGTAAATAAGAATAAGACAAAAATTAAAGATAATGTATTTATTGGCTCAAACTCTTCTTTAGTTGCTCCAATTACGGTAAATAAAGATAGTATTGTTGGAGCTGGATCAGTAATAACAAAGAATGTTAGAAAAAAATCTTTAGCACTGACAAGATCGCCACAATTAGAAGTTAAAAACTACAAAAGAAAGAAAAAATAATTTATGTGTGGAATTATAGGAATATCTAGTAACAAACCTGTTTCTGCAAATATAATTAATTCATTAAAAAAATTAGAGTACAGAGGATATGACTCAGCAGGAATAGCCACACTTTCAGATGGTGAAATCAATGAAATGAAATCAGAGGGAAGAGTTGATAACTTAGAAAATAATTTTGATTTAAAGAACTTGAGAGGAAATATTGGTATAGGTCATGTAAGATGGGCAACTCATGGAATTCCAAATAGTTTAAATGCCCACCCTCATTCCTCACATAATGTTTCTGTAGTTCATAACGGTATAATTGAAAACTCTACAATATTAAAAAAACATTTAATCAATAAAGGTCATAACTTCAAATCACAGACAGATACAGAAGTAATTGTTCATTTAATAACAGAACATTTAAAGACTTCAGAATTAGAAGCAGCCATCACAAAAACTTTAAAACAACTACATGGTAGTTTTGCTCTTGGAATTGTTTTTAAAGATATGCCAGACTTAATAGTTGGTGCTAGAAGAGGGTCACCCTTAGCTGTTGGTTATGGTCCAAATGAAAATTATCTGGGATCAGACTCTTATGCTTTAAAATCTATGACAAATAAAATTACTTATCTTGATGATGGTGAATTTTGCATTGTTAAAAAAGATCAAGTTCTTTTTTTCAACGAAGAAGGAAAAAAAGTTAATAAAAAAATATTAGAACTATCATCAGATCAAGCAAATTACGATAAAGGTGACTTTAAACATTTCATGGCAAAAGAAATTGAAGAGCAACCACTAACAATTAAAACTGGAATAAAAGAATATGTAGATAATGTAAATAAAGACATAAATATTTTTAATTTTCCTTGGAAAATAGATGAGATTAATTCAATCACCTTAATAGGATGTGGAACAGCGTATCACTCTTGCTTAATGGCAAAATATTGGTTTGAGGAACTTACCAATTTAGATATCAATATAGATATAGCATCAGAGTTTAGATACAGAAAAAATAGATTTAAAAATGATAATTTATATATCTTTGTTTCTCAATCTGGAGAAACAGCAGATACTTATGCGGCACTAGATCTTTGTAACAAAAATAATATGAAAACGTGTGCTGTAGTTAATGTAATCGAAAGCTCAATCGCAAGAGATTCTAATTTTGTGTTGCCAATTCATTGTGGTCCTGAAATTGGAGTAGCCTCTACAAAAGCTTTTCTAGGACAAATACTTGTTTTATATATTTTAGCTCTTAAACTTGGATCAATGAGGAATGAAATTAAAAAAAATCAATATCAAGAAAAAATTAAAGACTTAAAAGATTTACCAAATTTGATAGAGAAAACATTGCTTCATGACAACGATATTCAAACTATATCTTCAACGTTTAATGAAGCAAAAGGGTCAATGTTTTTAGGAAGAGGCTTTTCTTATCCAATAGCTTTAGAAGGTGCTTTAAAACTTAAAGAGCTATCTTATGTTCATGCAGAAGGATACCCTGCTGGTGAAATGAAACATGGACCATTAGCTTTAATTGAGGAAGGAATGCCAGTTGTAGTTTTAGCTCCTAGAGATAATTATTATAAAAAAACAATTTCAAACATGCAGGAAGTTATTGCTAGAGGAGCAAAGGTGTTATTAATAACCAATAAAAGTAAAAATGAAGTTGTTTCAGAAAATATTTGGGAAACTATTGAAGTAGAGAATACGAATGATGACTTGCTTCCATTCCTTTTAACAATTCCACTTCAAAAACTTGCTTACTATTCTGCTCTTAAAAAAGGTTATGACATTGATAAACCTAGAAATCTTGCTAAATCAGTAACTGTAGAGTAATTAATTAAAGTATGGCAAATTTATTTTTTTGCGGTGGATTACCAAAATCTGGAACCACTTTTCTCCAAAAAACTTTAAACTTGCATCCTGAAGTAAGTTGTAACTCAGAAGAAAACCTTGAATTCTTAGGACAAAATTTTTTAGACCTACATAAAAAGTATAATCACTCACTATCTATACTTGCGTCAAGAACAGGAGATGAAAAATATAAATTAGTAAATGAAGAAGTATTTGTAAGAAATTTTTATAATTTAATTAAAGATATAGCTATTAATCGAAATGAAAATCTAAAATTTATTGGCTTAAGTGACAATAATTTTCTTTTAAAAAATTTAATAAACATATCACGAGTATTTATAAATAGTAAAACAATTTTAATTTTTAGAAACCCAATAGATACCGCTTTATCCGCTTGGGATCATAATCATCATTTATATAATAGGGAAAAAAACGTAGAACATTTAAATATTATGAAATCTAATGGTGAATTAAACATAAACAAATATGTTTTACGTTGCTGTGAAAATTGGAACAAACAAGTAAAAAACATATTCGAAAAAATCAAAATCATACCTGACAAATTTTTAGTAATTACTTATGAAGATTTATCTATAAATAAATATGATGTTTTAAAAAAAATTTTTAAACATATTGGTTGCAAAAACGATGAAGAAATTATTTCACAAATTATTGAAAATACCTCTTTAGAAAAAATGAGAAAAACAAGTTCAAATCCAGATTTTTTTAACATAGGTAGAGTAAATTTTGGGAAGAACGATATAGATCTATCAACAATAAAATCTGCGATTAATTCTTGTAAAGAAGGTCTTTCTTTGACTAAAATTCAAACACCCTATTAAGTTAATATTGTAAAGTAACGTTTATTTTACAATTTATTCAGCGTTAATTTATCTAAGTTGAATAATTAAGAAACTTTGATACAACAATCTTGGGTTGAATATGAAAAGATGGAACAAAAATAGTTGGAGAAAATATCCCGTAAAACATATTCCAGAATATCCAGATAAAAAAGAATTGGATAAAGTTTTGGATAAGATAGGAACATTTCCTCCGTTAGTATTTGCTGGAGAAACTAGACATCTTAAAAGTCAGTTAGCAGATGTTGTAGATGGAAAAGCATTTTTACTTCAAGGTGGAGATTGTGCTGAGAGTTTTGCAGAATTTAATCCAGATAATATAAGAGATACATTTAAACTAATGTTGCAAATGTCATTAGTTTTAACTTACTCTGCTTCATTACCAGTTGTAAAAGTTGGAAGAATAGCTGGGCAATTTTCAAAACCCAGAAGTGCACCAACAGAAATAAAAGATGGAGTAGAGCTTCCAAGTTATTTAGGTGACAATATTAATGGTATGGAATTTAACGAAAAAGCAAGAGTTCCTGATCCTAAAAGATTATTTAAAGCATACTCACAATCAGCTGCAACTTTAAACCTTATAAGAGCTTTTTGTCATGGAGGTTTTGCAGATCTAAAGAATGTTCATAATTGGAACTTAGGTTTCATAAAAAATTCACCTGAATTAAAAAGATTTAAAGAATTAGAAGATAATATTGCAAATGCATTAGCTTTCATGGATGCATGTGGAATTAATTCAGATTTTAACAGAAGATTGAAAACCGTTAACTTCTGGACGTCACATGAAGCATTACTACTTCCTTTTGAAGAAACAATGACAAGAACAGATTCTACAACAGGAGAAAATCATGACACATCTGCTCACTTTGTTTGGATTGGAGATAGAACAAGACAAATGGATGGTGGCCATGTTGAGTTTTGTAGAGGTATAGAAAATCCAATAGGAATTAAATGTGGACCAACCTTAAAGGCTGATGATTTAATTGATCTTTGTAATAGAATAAATCCCAAGAATGAAAAAGGTAAAATCACACTTATATCAAGATTTGGTGCTGATAATGTCTCAAAATTTTTACCAAAATTAATTAGGGCAATAAAAAAAGAAGGTTTAAATGTAATTTGGTCGTGTGATCCTTGTCATGGAAATACAGTAAAAGCTGCTACAGGATTTAAAACAAGACCATTTAACAGTGTTTTAAAAGAAGTTAAAAATGTTTTTGCATGTCACCAAAGTGAGGGAAGTTACGCAGGTGGTTTACATATAGAATTAACTGGTCAAGATGTAACAGAATGTATTGGTGGAGCACAAAAGATATCCGAAAAGGACTTATCATCAAGATATAACACACATTGTGACCCAAGACTAAATGCAAACCAAGCTTTAGAATTAGCTTTTTTGATTTCAGATGAGATTAAAAAGAATAGCTCTTATTCTAAAAATGCAGATAGAGCGGCATCTTAAGACATTGTAAAAACTTAAATATCTAATAACTTGAAATTATGAATACTTCAGAAAAAGTAAATTTTATATCTAATTGGATCAAAGATTATGTAAATAATATGCCGAGTAAGGCAGAGTCATTGGTTATAGGAATTTCTGGAGGAATAGATTCGTCAGTTTCCAGCACATTAAGTGCAATGACAGGTTTAAAAACTATTGTTTTGTCAATGCCAATCAAACAGAAATCATATCAACATGATTTAAGTTTAAAGCATCAAGAGTGGTTAGTTAAAAATTTTGAAAATGTTGAGGCACATACTATCAATCTAGATGAATTATTTTTGGCTTTTAGTTCCAGTTTATCAAATTTTGATAATGAACATGGAATGGCTAATTCTAGAGCTAGATTGAGAATGACAACACTTTATCAAGTTGCTGCAGCTAATAAAGGAATAGTAGTTGGAACTGGAAATAAAGTTGAAGATTTTGGTGTTGGGTTTTACACAAAATACGGAGATGGTGGGGTAGATATATCTCCTATAGCTGATTGTAATAAAACTGAAGTTTGGGAGCTTGGAAAAGAGCTTGGAATTTTAAAAGAAATTATAGATGCGCCACCTACGGATGGTTTATGGGATGATGGAAGAACTGATGAAGGTCAACTTGGACTAAAATATGAAGAATTAGAAGAAGCTATGGATAATCCAAATTCAGCTAATCGAGCTAAATACGAAACTATTAGAAAACAAAATTTGCATAAAATGGAGCCAATTCCTGTATGCAAAATTCCAAATTAATCAAATAGATTCACAAATCTATTTTTTAAGTATATTCCTAAAATAATGAGTAAAGATATTTTTTTAACAAACAATCTAACGAATAAAAAAGAGAAGTTTGTTCCGCTAGATAAAAGTAACATAAGAATGTATGTGTGTGGCCCAACTGTTTATGATGATCCTCATATTGGGAACGCAAGACCAATTGTTGTATTTGATATTTTATTTAAAATTTTTAAAAAAAATTATCCTAAAGTTACTTATGTACGAAATATTACAGATGTAGATGATAAAATTATTAAATATTCAAAAGAAAATAATATTTCAATTTCAGAATTAACAAACAAAGTAACTAAAAGTTTTAGTAAAGATTGTCATTATTTAAATTGTGAAGAACCAACTTATCAACCTAAAGCAACAGAAAATATAGATTTGATGATTGAAATGATTTCTGAATTAATAAAAAAAGGATTTGCTTATGAAAATTATAAGCATGTTTATTTTGAGGTTAAAAAATTCAAGGATTATGGTCAACTTTCAAATAAAAAATTAGATGAACTTATTGCTGGATCAAGAGTAGAAGTAAGTGAAAATAAAAAAAATTCAGAAGATTTTGTTTTATGGAAGCCATCTGAAGGTGATGAACCATCATGGGAGTCTCCATGGGGAAAAGGAAGGCCAGGATGGCATCTAGAGTGTTCAGCAATGTCAAAGAAATTTTTAGGAGATGAGTTTGATGTTCATGGAGGTGGTATTGATTTGTTATTTCCCCATCATGAAAACGAAATAGCTCAATCAAGATGCGCAAATGATACAAAAATATTTGCAAAATTTTGGATGCATAATGCGTTCATTACTATGTCTAATGAAAAAATGGCTAAGTCTCAGGGAAATATTTTAAAAATAAAAAATTTTAGAAATAAGATAAGCGGTCAAGTTTTGAGATTAGCTTTACTGAGTGCACACTATAAACAACCATTAGATTGGAATGACAAACTTCTGGACGACTGTCAAAACACGATAAATAAATGGTACAATTTATATTTAGATATTGAAAATAATTTTAATGTTTCTGATGAAATTCTTCAGCCACTTTATGATGATTTAAACACACCTGGGTATATTGCTAATTTACATCAATTATATGACAAGGCTCAAAAAGGTAACGATAAAGATAAATCTTTATTTGTTTCTGCATGTCAATTTTTAGGACTATTAAATGAAACTAAAGAAAATTGGCTTAAATTTAAAATTAGCAAAGCTTTAATTTCTGAAAAAGAAATTTTACAAAAAATTCAGGAAAGAAATAAAGTCAGAGAGAACAAAAATTACGAAGAAGCTGATAAAATTAGAAAAGAGCTTTTAGATAAAGGTGTTTTAATAGAAGATAAAGATGGTAAAACGACTTGGAAATTTAAATGAACAAGGAACAACTTTATATATTTGACACAACACTGCGTGATGGAGCTCAAACCCAAGGTGTAGATTTTTCAATTGATGATAAGGAAAAAATCTCATCAGCATTAGATAAATTGGGTGTTGATTATGTTGAGGGCGGATGGCCAGGAGCAAATCCAACTGATACTGAGTTTTTCAATAAGGATCATAATTTTAAAACAACGAAATTAACTGCATTTGGAATGACTAAAAAATCTGAACACAGTGCAGAAAATGACCCTATGCTTTCATCATTAATTAATTCAAAAAGTAACTCTGTTTGCTTGTTTGGAAAATCATGGGATTTTCAAGTGGATGTCGCATTAGGAATAAGTAATGAGCAGAATTTGATGAATATAAGTGAAAGCACAAAACATATTGTTAAATCTGGAAAAGAGTTCATGTTTGATGCTGAACATTTTTTTGATGGATATAAAGATAATCCAGAATATGCAATGTCATGTTTAAAAGCTGCTTTTGATAATGGTGCTAGATGGATTGTATTGTGTGATACTAACGGTGGTACACTTCCACACGAGATAACAGAAATTGTATCTAAAGTAAGCAAACAAATTCCTGGAAAAAATTTAGGAATACATGCTCATAATGATACCGAAAATGCTGTTGCTAATAGTCTTGCGGCAGTTCAAGCAGGTGTTAGACAAGTTCAGGGCACAATCAATGGTTTGGGGGAAAGATGTGGAAATGCTAATTTAATGTCATTAATTCCCTCATTTTTTTTAAAGAAAGATTTTTCAGAAAAATTTGAATTAAATATTAAAAGAGAAAATTTAAAAAACTTAACTCAATGCTCAAGATTATTAGATGAGATATTAAATAGGAAACCCAATAAACATTTACCTTATGTTGGAGCTTCTGCTTTTTCTCACAAGGGTGGAATGCATGTTTCAGCAGTTCAAAAAAATCCTAAAACCTATGAGCATATTAATCCTGAAGAAGTTGGAAATTCTAGAAATATTGTAGTTTCAGACCAATCAGGTCAATCAAATATAATGTCAAGATTGAATTCAATAGGAATTAAAGTTGAGAAAAGTGATCCAAAAATTAAAAAACTTTTAGATGAAGTGAAAGATCGAGAATTTATTGGTTATAGTTACGATGGTGCTGACGCATCCTTTGAGTTGTTAGCTCGAAGATTAATGGGGGAGATACCAAGGTATATTTCTATTAATGAATATGATGTTTCAGTAAAGAAAGATAATGCAGGAGAAATTGTTTCATATGCAAAAGCTCAATTAGAAGTAGATGGAGATAAAATTTTGTGTGAGGGGCAAGGAAACGGACCAGTAAATGCTTTGGATAATGCTATTCGAAAGAATGTTAATAAGCTTGCTAAATATTCAGTATATTTAAAAGATTTAAGACTGGTTGATTATAAAGTTAGAATTTTAAATACTGGTACTGAAGCTGTAACAAGAGTTAGTATTGAAAGTACAGATTCGAAGGGTGTTAATTGGTTTACTATTGGAGTATCACCAAATATCATTGATGCTTCTTTTAAAGCTTTAGTAGATAGTCTGGATTATAAGTTATTTAAGGATAAAGCTCCTGGAAGTTCGTAAGAATGAAAATTAAAAAATTTTCAGAAAAACCATCTGATCTAAAAGATAGAATAGGAGCCAAACCAATAGTTTGTTACCCAAATACTAATATTGAAGAAAAAAATTTAAGTATTTTACATTCTGCCCGAGAACACTTGGTTAAAAAAGAGGAAGTTATAATACCTCCAAGAGATGCAAAAACTTTTGAGGTTAAATTTGGTGAGTTTTTTAGAATTGAAAGCTTGGAGGGACCTCAAGTAGGTGATTTAAATTTATTTAATTTAAATAATTTAGAGGAAAAATTCTACTCAGGAAAAACAAGAGCACTCTATGGAACCCATCTTTCTGTTGGAGATAAAATGTTTAGTAGTTTCCCATATCTTAGATCTTTAGCAACAATTACATGGGATACTTTAGATTGGTATGATTATGATAAAGATGGAGGGTCGGTTCACGATGTAATTGGTACAAGATGTGATCCTTACACTTCAAAACTTCTAAGCAATAATGATTATCATTATTGTTGTCATTCAAATTTAACAAGAGCTTTAGTTAAAGAAAAAAATGTTGAATTGAATCATGCAGAGAAAATAGTTCATGATGTGTTAAATGTGTTTATGTTAACTGGATTTACTAATGATACTAAACAATACTTTATGAAAGCAAGCCCTGTAAGACCTGGTGATTATTTAGAGTTTTTCGCTGAAACAGATTTATTAGGTGCGCTTTCTGCTTGTCCAGGTGGTGATTGTGGATCTGAACATTCATCTGATGCAGCAAAATGCTATCCATTAAAAGTTTCTATTTGGACAGTAGATCCAAAATATTTAAATGATATTAAACCATCAGCTATTTCCAATTATAATAGAAATCATGGCATAGATTAATGTCTTTTAATAATATTTCTTTCATTTTACACAAACCTCAACTCTCAGAAAATATAGGAGCATGTGCAAGAGGAATGAAAAATTTTAATTTTAATAAACTTATTGTTATTGATCCTAAACCAATATTTCCAAATGATAAAATTTTAGCAACCTCAGTAGGAGCAAAAAATATAATTAAAAAGGCAAAAAATTTTGAAACTTTAGAAAAACCTTTAAAAAATTTTGATATTGTAATTGCAACATCAGCACGATTTAGAAATAAAAATATTAAACATATCCAATTAGAAGATTTAAAAAAAATAAATTACAAAAAGAAAATAGCTTTTTTATTTGGCTCAGAAGCATCTGGTCTATCAAATAATGAAATAAGCTATGCCAATTATACTCTTCAAATTCCGACTAATCCTGATTTTAAATCATTAAATCTATCTCACAGCTTAATAATAATTGCTCAATTTTTATCAAGCATAATTAATTCAAAAACATCTTCTTTTAAGAAATCAAATAAAGTTAAATCAGCATCTAAAAAAGAGATAGTTGCTATGGCAAACCTTTGTATACAGAATCTTGAGGAGATTAATTTTTTTAAATCAAAAGAGAAGAAACCGATAATGCTTGAAAACTTGAGGAATATTTTTTATAGGATGGAATTATCAACCAAAGAAACGCGTATTTTATCAGGTGTATTTGCAAGTTTAGGTAAAAAACGTTGATTGACAAAATGATGAGTAAGTTTATAAAGCCCACTATCAAATGACAAAAAGATTAAACTCTAAACATAAAGTTGACAGAAGATTAAAAGTTAACCTTTGGGGAAGACCTAAAAGTCCTTTTAATACTAGAGCTTATGGACCAGGACAACATGGTCAAACAAAAACATCAAAGCCATCTGATTATGGAATACAGCTTCAAGCTAAACAAAAATTAAAAGCATATTATGGCAACATTAACGAGAGACAATTTAGAAATATTTACAAAAAAGCTGTAATGCTTAAAGGTGATACTGGAGAAAATTTAATTGGTCTTCTTGAAAGAAGATTAGATGCTGTGATTTACAGAGCAAAATTTGCAACAACAATTTTTTCAGCTAGACAATTAATCAACCATGGCCATGTAAAAGTAAATGGTAAAAAAGTGAATATTGGAAGCTATTTAGTTAGAGAAGAAGATTCAATTGAAATAAGAGATAAATCAAAACAACTTGCAATAATCGACATTGCTCTTGCAAATAAAGAAAGAGAAACTCCAGAATATATTCAGATGGATGAAAAAAATAAAAAATTAAAGTTTGTTAGGGTTCCAAAGTTTGAAGAAGTTCCATATCCAATTGTAATGGAACCAAATTTAGTAATTGAATATTACTCTAGATAATTCTCATGAAACAAGTCCGGTATAGTGGATTTGAATTAGATCACTTTGATTCAGCAATCAATTTTAGACTTTATCAGCTATCTATGTTTAAACAATATTTACACGATGATTTTCTTGAGGTAGGTGCGGGGAAAGGGGGTTTGGCGATGATTTATAAAGAACTATTGAGAAATATTACATTAATCGAACCAGATAAAATTCTTTTCAAACTTTTAAAAAAAAAAATAAAAGATAAAAACGTATCTATAGAGAACAAATCAATCAAAAATATAAAAAAAAAATTTAACACAATCATCTATTTTGATGTTCTTGAACATATTAAAAATGATTTGTTAGAAGTAAAAACTGCAGCTAAAAAATTGAATCCGGGAGGATATTTAATTTTTAGTGTGCCAGCACACCAAATATTTTATAGTGATTTTGATAAATCAGTTGGTCACTTCAAAAGATATAACCAAAAAGATTTTAGATTAATATCCGAAAAATGTAATTTAGAAATTGAAAAAATACATTATTATGACTCTATAGGTTTTTTATTTTTAATGATTAACAAAATATTTTCTCTTGGATCTAGAAATTTGAAATTAAAAATTAGTTTATGGAATTTTCTAATACCGATTTCAAAAATAATAGATTTTCTAACGTTTTATAAAATTGGAAAATCATTAATTTGTATATTTAAGAAAAAAAAATAATTTAATTTTTAGACTTAAAATTTATTCCTTTTTTTTCGAAAAGTTTTGTTAACTCACCATTTTCGTACATTTCTTTAATAATATCACATCCACCAATAAATTCATTTTTAACATAAAGTTGTGGGATTGTTGGCCAATCACTAAAAACTTTAATACCTTCTCTTAAATTTTGATTTTCTAAAACATTTATACCTTTAAAATTTACTTCTAAGATTTTTAAAATATTTGAAGTAGCCATTGAAAATCCACATTGTGGAGCGTCAGGTGTACCTTTCATAAACAAACATACTTCGTTGTTTTCAATTTCATTTTTTATTAATTCATTTGTTTGTTGATCCATTTAACTCTCCTTTGTTTTAATTGCTAATGCATGAAGTTCATTACCCATTCTACCTTTTAATGAGTTGTAAACCATCTTATGTTGCTCAATTTTACTTTTTCCAGAAAATTGGGATGATGTAACAGTCGCTGAATAATGATTTCCGTCACCTGCCAAATCTTGAATTTCAACGATTGCATCGGGCATTGCCTCTTTTATAAAATTCTCAATTTCTTTTAAATCCATCGCCATTATTTACTCATATAGTTAGTAAGCCAACTTTTATTAGAAGTTGATAATTCGTCAATTGTAACTTTTGTCTTATCGTTAATATATACTTCATTTTCAATAATTGTGCCAAGTTCATCAAAATGGACTGCATTTTTATTCAATATATCAGCTACTTTTTTAAAATCTTTTTTGTTTATTTCTATAATATATCTACCTTGATCTTCAGCGAATAAGTATTCTATCTCATTAATTAGATATTTAGGTTTTTTAATATTTATTCCTTTTTTTCCTTTAATACACATCTTTGCAGCAGCAGTAATTATACCACCTAAAGAAACATCGTGCGCACTTTTTATTAATTTATTATCAATCAATTTCAGTAATGTTTCTCCATTATTTTTCTCATTAAATAAATTTACCTCAGGTGGAGGTCCATTTTTTTCATCTAAAATAGTCCTTGCGAATAAACTTTGATCAATATGTCCTTCAGTTTTTCCAATTACTAAAACTAAATTATCAACTTCTTTAAAATCCATAGTAATCATATTTTTATAATCTTTGATTAGCCCAACCCCACCAATTGCAGGCGTGGGTTTTATACCTTGGTCTTTTGTTTGGTTATAAAAAGATACATTTCCAGAAACCACTGGGAATTTTAAATAATCGCTTGCTTCGCCAATTCCTTGAACACATTCGACAAATTCACCCATGTTTTCTTCATTTTCAGGACTTCCAAAATTTAAACAATTGGTAATAGCAATCGGTTTTGCACCCACAGATATAAGATTCCTGAAACTTTCACAAACTACCTGCTTTCCACCAGTTAAAGGATGTGCCCAGCAATAAATTGCAGAAGAGTCTACAGAAGCAGCCACTGCTTTATCTGTTCCATGAACTCTTACAACCCCTGCATCTCCACCTGGCTTTTGTATCGTATCTCCCATAACAGTATGATCGTATTGTTGCCAAATCCATTCTTTACTACATACATTTGGGTTTGTTAAAATTTTCTTTAATACATCAATAATTTTTAAGTGCTTGATATCCTCTTTTTTAATTTTATTTTTTTTAGGTAACTTTGCTTTTTTCCATTTACGGTCGTACATAGGAGAGTTTTCAACCAAGGTATTAACTGGAATGTCTGCTACCTTTTCATCATTAAAGTAAAGTTCTATTTTTTTTGACTTAGTAGTTTTACCAATCACTGCAAAATCTAAGTTCCATTTATCAAATATTTTTTTTGCGTGATCTTCTTTTCCGTTTTCTAAAACAATCAACATTCTTTCTTGGCTCTCTGATAGCATTATTTCATAAGGTGTCATTTTGCCTTCTCTACATGGTACTTTGTTTAAATTAATTTCTATTCCAAGGTTACCTTTTGAAGCCATTTCAATACTTGAAGAAGTTAATCCAGCAGCACCCATATCTTGAATGGCTATAATTGAATCTCCAGCCATTAACTCCAAACAAGCTTCTAGTAAAAGTTTTTCAGTAAACGGATCTCCAACTTGAACTGTTGGTTTCTTTTCCTCGATTTTTTCATCAAAACTAGCTGAAGCCATACTTGCACCATGTATTCCGTCTCTTCCAGTTTTAGACCCAACATAAATAACAGGCTTATTTAACCCAGCAGCTTTAGAGTAAAAAATCTTATCTTTTTTGACCAATCCTAATGTCATAGCATTAACCAAAATATTTCCATTATAGGAGCTATCAAAACTTGTTTGGCCAGCGATTGTTGGAACACCCATACAGTTTCCATAACCACCTATGCCATGAACAACACCTCTTAATAAATTTTTAGTTTTTTTATGTTGTGGTGATCCAAAATGTATTGAGTTCAAGTTAGCTATTGGTCTTGCACCCATTGTAAACACATCTCTCATTATTCCTCCAACACCTGTAGCAGCACCTTGATACGGTTCAATAAATGAAGGGTGATTGTGACTTTCTATTTTAAAAACTATCGCATCATTATCCTCTATATCGATAACACCAGCGTTTTCTCCAGGACCTTGAATAACTTTCTTTCCCTTAGTAGGTAGTTTTTTTAAATGTAATCTCGATGATTTATAAGAACAATGTTCATTCCACATTGCAGAAAAAATACCTAGTTCTGTGATATTAGGAGTTCTCTTTAATAGTTCACAAATTTTAGCGTATTCATCCTTCTTTAAACCGTGATCAACTGCTATTCTTTCGTTTACAATCATTTTAAGTTGTTTATTAAGTTTTTGAAAAATAACGATCCATCTTCACCAGATAGAGATGTATCTATCATCCTTTCAGGGTGAGGCATCATTCCTAGAACATTTTTTTCTTTATTAAATATACCAGCAATATTTTTTATGGATCCATTAGGATTAAATTGATCCTCTATTTTTCCATTTTCATCACAATAGTTAATAGCTATTTGATTATTATCTTCAATTTCTTTTAATTGATCCTGAGTGCAAAAATAATTTCCTTCATTATGAGCTATATGAAACTCTAAAACTTCGTTATCAACATTTTTAAAATATTTATTTTTTTTGTCGTTAATTTTCACAAAAACGTTTTTACAAATAAATTCTAAATATTTGTTTCTAAGCAAAACACCTGGAACTAAACCGGTTTCTACCAATATTTGAAATCCATTACAGACTCCCATTACCATACCACCTGAATTTGCAAAATTGATTACAGACTGCATTATTTTTGATTTAGATGCCATACTCCCACATCTTAAATAGTCACCATATGAGAACCCACCTGGTAAAACAACTAAATCACTTTTTGGTAATTCAGCATCTGCATGCCATACCATTTTATTTTTGAACCCAAATTTTTTTAGTGCAACATCCATGTCTCTGTCGCAATTTGAACCAGGAAAAGTAATAACTGATGATTTCATTAATTACTGTGGATCAATAATTTTATAATTTTCTATTACAAGATTTGCCAAAAGTTTTTTACACATTTCATCAACTTTTGCTTTTGCTTTGTCATTATCAGTTTCTTTTGTATCTATTTCAAAATATTTCCCTTGTCTTACTTCATTAACATCATCAAAACCCATTCCATCTAGTGTTTGATGAATAACTTTACCTTGTGGATCAAGTACATCTTTTTTTAAAGTTATGATTACTGAAATTTTCATTTTTTCTTTCTTTTAACTGAAGATAATTTAGTTACATTTACTGCTGAAACGTTAGATTGTTCATGAAGTATACCTAATCTTTTAGCAACCTCAGTATATGCTGGAATTAAATCGCCTAAATCTTTTCTAAATCGATCTTTATCCAATTTTTTTTCTGTAATACTATCCCATAATCTGCACGTATCAGGACTAATTTCATCTGCTAAAATAACCTCATTTTTTCCATCAATTTTAATTCTTCCAAATTCTAATTTAAAATCGATAAGTTTAATTCCAACACCCCTGAACATGCCAATCATAAAATCATTAATTCTTAAAATCATTTTTTTAACTTTATCGATTTCTGTTTTTGATGCCCAATCAAATGCTAAAATATGCTCTTCAGATATTAATGGATCTCCAAGTTTGTCATCTTTTAAGCAGTATTCAATAAGAGGTTCTTTTAAAACTGTACCGTCCTCAATACCCAATCTTTTTGTAATTGAACCTGTTGCAACATTTCTCACAATGAATTCGATAGGAATTATTTCCACAAGCTTTATAATTTGCTCACGCATATTTAACCTTTTAACTAAATGATTTTTAATTCCTATTTGAGAGAGGTTAGAGAGTATGTGTTCTGATATTCTATTATTTAGAACACCTTTGCCTTCAATAGTAGTTTTTTTTTGATTATTGAATGCTGTTGCATCATCTTTAAAATATTGAATAACTAAGTTTTTATCATTTGTTGCATAAATGATTTTAGCTTTACCTTCGTATAATTTTTTACCTTTTTTCATTATTTAAAAACTCTTCTAAAGATAAAATTTACATTTTTAAAGTGTTTAGAATAATTAAATATAGACTTTAGTTTTTTTTGTGAAATTTTATTCATTATAAATTTATCAGATGAAATGACATCAATTAAGTTTAAATTCTCTGCAAAACATTTTTTTGCATAATTTTGGACCATCTTGTAAGATTTTTCTCTGCTCAATCCTGTTTTAGTTAATTCCAACATAACCTCTTGAGAGAAAATTAAACCTTTTGTTAAATTTAAGTTTTCAAGCATTTTTTTAGGATAAACTATTATGTTGTCTAAAATATTTGTAAGTCTAACCAATGCAAAATCTGTTGTTATATTAGCATCTGGTCCGATATTTCTTTCAACACTTGAATGAGAAATATCTCTTTCATGCCAAAGAGCTATGTTTTCAAGTGCTGGTACAACTGCACTTCTAACCATCCTAGCTAAGCCTGTTAAATTTTCACTTAAGATAGGGTTTTTTTTGTGAGGCATTGCTGAGGATCCTTTTTGATTTTTAGAAAAATATTCTTGTATCTCATAAACTTCAGTTCTTTGTAGATGTCTTATTTCAATTGCTACTCTTTCAATAGATCCAGCAATAATACCTAAAACAGAAAAATAAAATGCATGTCTATCTCTTGGAATCACTTGTGTAGAAATTGGTTCAACTTTCAGACCTAATTTTTTTGCCACATGTTTTTCAACATTTGGATTAATATTAGCAAATGTTCCAACAGCACCAGATATTGCACAAGTTGATACTTCATCTATTGCATCTTTAAATCTATTTCTGTTTCTTTTAAATTCCTCATAAAACGAAGCCAATTTTAATCCAAAAGTAATTGGTTCTGCATGGATACCGTGGCTTCTTCCCATACACGGTGTAAATTTATATTTTTTGGCTTGTTTTTTTAAAACTATTAAAATTTGATCTATATCTTTTAAAATGATTTTACCTGATTGGACTAATTGAATATTAAAACTAGTATCTAAAACATCTGATGATGTCATTCCTTGATGTAGGTAACGTGCTTTTATTCCAGCTTTTTCAGTTACTGAGGTAAGAAATGCTATTACGTCATGTTTTACCTCAGATTCTATTTTGTGAATTCTGCTTACATTAATTCTGGCTTTTTTTTTAACTATTGAAGCAACACCTCTTGGAATTTGACCAAGTTTTTCCATTGCTTCTGCAGCTGCAACCTC
>CACNFL010000006.1 GCA_902619745.1 uncultured Pelagibacteraceae bacterium | reverse complement strand
TTTTTCCTCTTTAAATTCAGCTTTGTTTGGATCACTCAAATTCACAAATCTTTCAAACCAATTATCTTTTTTTTTAAAAAATTGTTTGATCGGTATGGCGTCAAAAAATTCATTAGCTAAAAAAATTGTTGGGTTTGAGTTTATTTTTTCAATGTTTTTTAACCATGAAAATTTTTTAGAATTTAAATTTTTTTTTTGTTCATTTAATAAAAAATCACTTTTTTCATGAATTATAAAACTGCATGCATTGTAACACTCGGGAAAATTTATAAGTGTCTCATCTATGACTTTCATCATTTCACCATTTCCAGCTCCCAGTTCTAGCAAATTAAATTTTTTTGGAGAGCCAATGCTTTTCCAAAAAGTAATCGTCCAAATTGCTATAATCTCTGAAAATAATCTTGTGACATTGGGAGCAGTAATAAAGTCTCCATCTTCACCAAAAGGATTTTTTTTCATATAAAAACCTCTGTCCTTATCGTAAAGAGCAAAATTTATAAATTGATCTAATGGTAAATTATTTGTTTTAGCGAGTTTCATATTTTAAATAAAATAAGATTACTCCTGATATTATAAATATTAAACTTACTACTTGCCCCATCGTTAAGTTCAAAAGTATATAACCAAGCTGTTCATCTGGTACTCTGTAAAATTCAATAATAAATCTGAAAATTGAGTAAATTATTAAAAATAATCCTGAAATCACACCAGGATTATTTGAAAATTTATTTTTAAAATAAATTAATAATAAAAATAAAAATAAACCCTCTAATAGTGCTTCATATAATTGCGAGGGATGCCTAGGAAGATTATCTACCTGAACAAATGTTACTGCCCAGGGTACATTAGTAATAGTTCCATACAACTCTGAATTTATAAAGTTTGCTATTCGTCCAAAAAATAATCCGACTGGAGCTACTAAAGCGACAATATCTAAATATAAGAATGGGTTTTGATTATTTTTTTTAGCGAAAAATATAGATGCAAAAATAACTCCAATTAAACCACCATGGAAGGACATTCCTCCTTGCCAAATTTTAAATATATCTAATGGATTATTTATATAAAAACTTAAATTATAAATAATAATATAACCAAGTCTTCCTCCTAAAATTATACCTATAATTAAATAAGTTAAATAATCATCAAATTTATTTTTAACTTCTATGTCTTGGATAAATAATTTTTTTGCGAGAATCCAGCCTAATATAATTCCAAATATATAAGCTAAAGAATACCATCTGATTTCTAAAGAAAATATTTCTAAGGCTACTGGGTCAAAATTATTAATGAACATTTTTAATAATACTTATAATGTATATCTTAAATATGAAAAATTCTAAATTTATAATTGACAAGTTTGCTAAATTAATAGAGCAGGGACTAGTATCTTCAAAAGACTTAACTAATGAATTATTTAATATCTTAAAATCTAAAAGAGATGAGTTTGTTTTTAAAATGAAACTTACAAGTAAAGATGAGTTTGAAGTACTCTCAAAACGTGTTGAGAATCTTGAAAATAAAATAAATAAACTTGAGAAAAAAAAAAATAAAAAAGTTAAACAGGCAAGAAAATCTTAACTCTTAAACCATCCATTTTTGATTTTTCCAACATTATATTTCCTCCATGAGATTTGATAATGTCTGATGAAATTGATAAGCCAAGACCAACACTTGATTTAGAGTCTGCTCGACCCTTATCTATTTTATAGAAAGGTTTAAATACATTTTCATACTCATCTTTTGGTATTCCAGGACCATCATCATCAATAATAATGAATAAGTTTGTATTTTTTTTATTTAAACTAATTTCAACTTTATTTGCATATTTCAGTGAATTATCAATTAGATTATTTAGACATCTGTTAATTAAATTTTTCCTACCATTAAAGTAAATTCTTGGTTTTAAGTTTTGTGAAATATTTTCATTATTATATTTTTCTATAACGACTGAAATTAATTCAGATAAATTAAACATTTCATCTGTTTCAACATATGATGAGCTGGTGAATTGCAAATATTCATTTAGCATTTTCTCCATTTCATTGATGTCTTCAGTCAATTTATTAACAGTTTCTTTATCTTTTATAAAAGCTAATTGTAGTTTCATCCTTGTTAAGGGTGTCCTTAAATCATGACTTATTCCAGATAACATTTCAGTTCTTTGATTTAAGTGTCTTTCAATTCTCTTTCTCATTTTATCAAATTCATGTCCTGCTTGTCTTATTTCAAGGGCTCCAGAAGGCTTGAACTCTTCAATATTTTCTCCTTTACCAAACCTTTCAGCTGCACGAGCTAGGTTAGTGATTGGTCTAGTTTGATTTTTTAAAAATATTAGAGAAATGATCACCATTATAATTGCAGGTACTGTGATCCAAAGTGCAAATATTCTTGCTGAAGAACTTGCAACCCTATCTTTAGGCACTAAAAATTTAAAATAACTATCTTCGTATTTAATTCTTAAATCAATTAATTCTTTATAACTTGTTGTATCAAACCAGTATTCGTCTAATCCAAATTTAGATTTTAGTTCTCTTCTTAAAGTTCTATCTATAGGACTAAACCATCTTTCAGTATCTGTATTTTGTAATTTTTCGTTATTGGTGAGCTCAATATTTAAATCTAGAAATATGGAAAAAAGATCTAGCAACTCTTGTTTATTTTCTTGCTCACTTGCATAGGCTTCAATAAATGTACTAATTTCATTTACCAAGGTTCTTGTCATACCTTTGTTTGTTTTGATCCAAAGGCTATCAAAAAAAACAATTGTAATTACTAGTTGTAAAACCAAAACTGGAATAGCAACTATAAGAAGTGCTCTATAAAATAATCTTTTCGGTAATATTTTTTTTAAGTAATTACTCAATCCAGAGAACATATCCTACACCTCTTATTGTTTGCAAAAATTTTGGATTTTTTGGATCAATTTCAATTTTTTTTCTAAGCCTAGTAATAATAACATCTATTGATCTCTCTTTATCTAAATTGATTAATTGACCAATATCTTCCCTAGAAAATGTTTTGCCTGGGTTATTAATCATTTTTTCTAAAATCGTTTTTTCCGTTGCATTAATCTTAAATTCTTTATCACTTTTAAATATTAAAAGTTTATTCAAATCAATTTTCACGTTTGCAAAATCTATAACCCTCTTCTGATCTGTTTTGATAGTTTTATTTAATATATTCTGTATTCTTAGAATTAATTCTTTTGGTTCAAATGGTTTCGGTAAATAATCATCAGCACCAATCTCTAACCCTTCAACCCTTTCATTTGCTTCACCTTTAGCAGTTAGAAGTATAACTGGTGTGTCTAATTTTTTTTTATTTTCTTTTAAAAATTCAAGCCCACTTTTACCAGGCATCATGATATCCAAAACTATTAAATCAAACTTAATTATTTTTATTTTCTCTAATGCATTTTCTGCATTTTCAGCAGTAGTGACTAAGAACTTATTTTCATTTAAATACTTTTTTACAAGAGATCTAATCCCATCATCATCATCAACCACTAGTATATGTGCAATAAACTTATCCATTAATTATTTTACTTAGTACATTATCAAAATTTATAACTTCTTCAGAACTTGAATTTAATAAAGCGTTATAAATTCTCTTTTTTTGTAAATTGAAAATTTCATTAAAAATTCTTTTACCTTTATCATTAAGAAAGACATGCTTTACTCTAGTATCTTGGTCATCTTTTTTGAACATTATGATTTCAAGTTTAATTAAATCTTTAAGAACACGATTTAAGCTTTGTTTTGTGACTTTTAATCTCTTAAGTAGCTCAGAAATTGAGATCCCCTCATACATTGACAGTAAATGAATTACTTTATGGTGTGCTAAACCAATTGAATATCTATCTAATATTTTTTTAGAGTCAGAAAAGGTTTCTCTGTAGCTTACAAATAGTTTTTCAATTAGATCTTTAAGCTGGTCATCTTTTAAATATAAAAGTTCTTTCATAATAGGTAAGTTATATTGACATATTAAAGATACAAAGATATTTTTCATTTATAAATTAAAAAATTTTCACACATGATACCTTACGACAAGCGATCTGGAAAAATATGGTACAACAACGAATTAGTTGATTGGGCTGACGTTAAACTGCATGTTTTAAGCCATGGTATGCATTACGCCAGTTGTGTATTTGAAGGTGAGAGAGTTTATGATGGTTCAATTTTCAAATTAGAAGAACACACAGCTAGATTTTTTCATTCAGCAAGAAGAATGGGTTTTGAAATTCCATATACAGAAGAAGAAATCAATGATGCATCAAATAAAATTATAGCAACTCAAAAAGTAGAAAATGGTTATGTAAGACCTGTTGCCTGGAGGGGTAGCGAGATGATGGCTATTTCTGCGCAACAAACAAAAATACATGTCGCGATTGCAACATGGGAATGGGGATCATATTTTGATCCCAAACTTAAAGTAGAAGGAATTAGATTAAATATTTCAAACTGGAGGAGACCAGCGCCTAATACAATTCCATGGGACACGAAGGCATCAGGTCTTTATATGATTTGTACTCTCTCAAAACATGAGGCAGAAAAGCAAGGATATACAGATTCTTTAATGCTTGATCATGAAGGAAATATTGCTGAAGCAACTGGAGCAAATATTTTTTTCAAAGATAAAAATGGAGAAATTCACACTCCAATACCAGATTCTTTTTTAGATGGTATTACAAGAAGAACTGTAATTGGAATTGCAAAATCAAAAAATATAAAAGTACATGAAAGAAAAATTAGTCCTACTGAATTACCTAATTTTGTTGGATGTTTTTTAACAGGAACAGCTGCAGAAGTAACCCCTGTATCTTGTATTGCTGAAAATCAATTTAAAGTTTGTGATACTATTATTGATTTAAATGAAAGTTATCAGTCATTAGTTAGGAAGAAAAAAGCAGCCTAATCTTTACTGTCTTCAGACATAGCGTGATCAATACCTTTTCGCATATAATCATATGCAGTAAAAAGTGTTAAAGCAGCCGATAACCACAAAAGAATTATACCTATTGTTTGAGCGTTATAATCTTGGAAATTAATTATTTTATTTCCTGTATCCCCAGATAACAAAAGAGCTATCGATACCATTTGTAATACTGTTTTAAGTTTAGCAAGGTTTGAAACAGGAAGTTTTATTTTTCCCTTTGCTAAAAATTCTCTCAAACCTGAAATTAAAATTTCTCTTGTAAGAATTATTATTGCTGCAATTACTTCATAATTTCTGATTGTTCCATCCATAACTAGAAGTATTAATGCTGTAGCAACAATAATTTTATCAGCTATAGGATCTAATAATTCACCCAGTTTTGACTCTACCCCAAATATTCTGGCTAACATACCATCTAAAAAGTCTGTAAATGATGCAACAATAAATAATATTAAAGCAGTAAGGTCACCATAAAATCCTGGAAGATAAAAAGCTAAAACAAAAAAGGGGACAATTATTATTCTCCCTATCGTTAATATGTTTGGAATTTTTTTTAGCATAATTATTCGTGAAAAAAATTATATATCTTTTTTGCTACTTTTTCTTCAACACCTTCTACAGATTTTATTTCATCTAAGCTAGCAGACTCAACCGATCTTGCAGATCCAAAATGGTTCAATAAAGCCCTTTTTCTTATAGCACCAATTCCCTCTATTTGATCTAACAGAGATTTGCTGATACCTTTTTTTCTCTTTGCTCTGTGAGCGCTTATGGCAAATCTATGTGACTCATCTCTTATTCTTTGAAGAAAAAATAGGATAGGGTCGTTTCTAGTGAATTTATACTCTTTGCCATTGTGAAAAAAAGTTTCATTTCCACTATTTCTAAATTTACCCTTTGCTATTGCAATAATTGGAATATCGTGAAGTCCTAATTCATTAAGGCTCTCTCTAGCGACTGAATATTGACCTTTTCCTCCATCTACTAGAACCAAATCAGGAAAAGCAAGGTAATTGTCTTTTTCTTGAACTGCTCTTTTGAACCTTCTATTTAATACCTCTCTCATCATTCCATAGTCGTCTTGCTCATTTTTTTTATGCTTAATATTAAATTTTCTATATCTTTTTTTTATAAATCCTTCATCGCCATAGGCTATTAAAGCACCAACACTATTTGTGCCTTGAATATGACTGTTATCATAAACCTCAATTAAATTTATACTTGTTTCTAAATTAAATTTCTTAGCCACTGCATCGAATAATTCTTTATTATTCTGACTTTCATAAAGTTTTCTATTTAGACTATCCTTTGCATTTTTAATTGCTTGATTAATTACTTTTAGTTTTGATCCTTTTTTCGCAACTGAAATATTTATTTGTTTACCTTCTTTTTGTGTCAGTGTTTTTTCAATTAATGCTTTTTCCTTTATTTCTTCTGAAAGAATAACTGAGGAAGGAACACTTTTATTTTCATAAAATTGAGAAACAAATGAATTAAGGATTTCACTAAACTTTTCATCTGGATCGTGTTTTGGGAAAAACGCTTGATTACCCCAATTTTGTTTTGATCTATAAAAAAATACTTGAATACAAGTTTTTCCAGACTCTTTATATCCAGCAATAACATCTGCCTCAACTAAGTTTGCTTCATTTATTCTTTGTGAAGATTGAATTATGTTTAGTGCTTTAATTCTATCTCTTAAAATTACAGCCTTTTCAAAATCAAGATCCTCACTCGCCTTTTCCATTTGGTTAGAAAGATTTTTTTGAATTTTCCTAGATTTTCCCGAAACAAACTCAATGGCATCTTCTACTGTTCGGTTGTATTCCTCTTTTTTTACATACCCTACACAAGGTCCAGAACATCTTTTTATTTGATATAAAATACAAGGTCTTTCTCTGTTTTTGAAAACAGTGTCATCACAAACTCTTAAATGAAAAATTTTTTGGATCATTTTGATTGTCCAATTAGCTGAACCAGCAGAGGCAAAAGGTCCAAAGTAAAAACCTTCTTTTGTTTTTTTTCCTCTATGTCTTTTTATTTGAGGCCATTTATCTTTATTACCAATAAATATAAATGGAAATGACTTATCATCACGTAATAGGATATTAAATTTTGGTTTATGCTTTTTAATTAAATTTGCCTCTAGTAGTAAAGCCTCGCTTTCATTAGATGTAGTTGTTATCTCCAATTTTCTTGTTTGAGACAACATTCGTTCAGTTCTAATTATATGATTTTTTTCTGCAACATAACTTTTTAATCTATTTGGTAGATTTTTGGCTTTACCTACATATAGAATTTCACTCTTTTCATTAAGCATCCTGTAAACGCCTGGAAGTTTTGGGACTAGAGGTAGCTCTTTTTTAATTACTTCTTTTCCTATTTCAGAGCTTATCATGGCTTCTCTTTTTGGTAATTTGAATACCAACAGATGAACATTGTTTCAAAATTTCTAATTTTTCAATTTTTAACATTATTTTAGCAATCCTTTTGTCTTTAAATAGTTCGTCAAAAACAGCTTCTGCTAAAGTTTCTAGGAAATTATAATGTTTTTTTTTTACAAGTTTCGTAATTAATTTTACTATAGTTCCATAATTAACAATGGATTTTATATCTTTATCGCTTGAAGGTTTTTTATCTTCATAGTCTATTTCTAGACTAAATTTAACTTTCTGAGGTTTTTCTTTTTCAAAATCGTAATAACCAAGTTTTAAATCTAAGATTAATTCATTAATTAGGATTTTTTTCTCATAATTAAATAGGCTTTTATTTTTGTCTATTTTAACAATTTTCAAATTATTTTTTCTCATTCTTTGCCCATCACATCTGGTGTTTGCCAGTTTAGATTTTGTCCACTATCAATAGCTAAAACTTGACCGGTAATAGATATATTTTTAATAAAAAAGTCAACAGCATTACATATTTGCTCGACACCAACTTGTCTTTTCAAGGGTGTTGCTAAATATTGCTTTTTGAAATGTTTTTCAGATTGTCTTTGATTTTTTATAGTGGGGCCAGGTGCAATTGCGTTTACTCTTACATTTGGAGCCAAGCTCATAGCGCTAGTTTTTGTTAAAGTATACAAACCAGTTTTACTAAGAGTGTAGGAAAAAAAGTAAGGGGTTAATTTGAAAACTCTTTGATCTATAATATTAATAATATTGTTATTTCCTTTCCTTACATTTTTTGCAAATTCTTTAGATAATAATGCTGGTGTTCTTAAATTAGTTCTAAGATGTTGCCCCCAGCTATCTGTTGTAAAATTTTCTAATTTATCATTTTCAAATAAAGAAGCATTGTTAATTAAACAATCAAAATATTTAAGTTTAGATTTTGCAAATTTAACAATTTTATTTACATCATTTTCTTTACTTAAATCACCTTTGACTAAGTAAACTTTTGTACCTTCATCAGATAACTCTTTTTTTAATTTTTCTGCTTTTAATTTTGATTTGTTATAATGGATTAAGATTTCTATATTAGGACCAGATAATTTTCTTGCAATCGCAGCACCCATTCGAGTTGCTCCACCAGTAATAATTATTTTCCGTGCTTCCATTTTTTATCTCTTTTTTTTGTAACTTTAGTGCCTGGCATACCCAGAGTTGATCTACCTTTTGGATAAAGCTTATTTTTTACATCATACTGCCTTATTTTTGGATTTAATGTAATTTCTAATTCAGTACTCTCTAATTTTCTTATTTCATCTCGTATTTTAGCAGCTTCTTCAAACTCTAAATTAGACGCAGCTTCTTTCATTTTTTTATCCAAGACTTTGAGATGTTTTTTAAGATTTCCTCCAACATTAGACCCTTCGCTTATTTTAACGTAGTCTTTCTCATAAACACTTTCAAGAATATCACTAATTTCTTTTTTTACTGACTTTGCATCTATTTTGTGTTTCTTATTGTAAGCTAATTGAATTTTTCTTCTTCTATCAGTTTCTGCAATTGCTTTTTTTATACTTTTTGTCTCTTTGTCAGCATACAAAATCACTTTACCATCAACATTTCTTGCTGCTCTTCCTATAGTTTGAATTAAAGAAGTTTCAGACCTTAAAAAACCTTCTTTATCAGCATCTAAAATTCCAACTAATGCACATTCAGGAATATCTAATCCTTCTCTCAATAAGTTAATTCCAACTAAAACATCAAATACACCCATTCTTAGATCTCTCATGATTTCTATTCTTTCAAGTGTATCAATATCAGAGTGTAGATATCTTACTTTAATTCCATTCTCATGAAGATATTCAGTCAAATCCTCAGCCATTTTTTTGGTTAGTGTTGTGACCAATACTCTATGATTATTTTCTATAACTCGTTTACATTCATGCATTAAATCATCCACCTGATTTTTTGCAGGTCGAATTTCCACAGGTGGATCTATCAAACCTGTTGGTCTAATTACTTGATCAATAAATTTACCTTTAGTTTGTTCTAGTTCCCATGGACCAGGAGTCGCTGAAACGAAAACAGTTTGGGTTCTCATTAAGTCCCATTCTTCAAATTTTAATGGTCTATTATCCATACATGAAGGAAGCCTAAAACCGTATTCTGCTAAAGTACTTTTTCTTGATCTATCACCCTTATACATTCCGTTTAGCTGAGGAACTGTAACGTGACACTCATCTACAAATATTAAAGTGTTATCTGGAAAGTATTCAAAAAGAGTGGGAGGGGGCTCTCCTGGTTTTCTTCCTGACAAAAACCTTGAATAGTTTTCAATACCAGCACAAGAACCAGTGGCTTCAATCATTTCAAGATCAAATTTAGTTCTTTCTTCTAATCTTTGTGCCTCTAATAATTTATTTTCAGCACGGTGTTTTTTTAGAGTTACTTCTAATTCTTTTTTAATATTAATTACTGCTTGCTCAATTGTAGGTTTTGGGGTGATGTAGTGACTATTAGCATAAACTTTTATTAAACTTAATTCTCTTACTTTATCACCAGTTAATGGATCAAACTCTTCTATCTGTTCAAGCTTATCTCCAAACAAGCATAATCTCCATGCTCTGTCCTCTAAGTGTGATGGAAAAATTTCCAAGTATTCTCCTCTTGCTCTAAATGTTCCTCTATAAAAATTTTGATCATTACGTTTATATTGAAGAGCGACTAAAGATTTGATTATTTCTTCTCTATTATAATTATAATTTTTTTGGAGTGTTAAAGTCATTTTGCTATATGCTTCAACAGATCCAAGACCATAAATACAAGAAACACTCGCAACAATTAAAACATCATCTCTTTCTAAAAGAGACCTTGTTGCTGAGTGTCTCATTCGATCAATCTGCTCATTAATAGAGGCTTCTTTCTCTATATATGTGTCTGATCTTGGGACGTAAGCTTCAGGGGTGTAATAGTCATAGTATGAAACGAAATATTCAACAGCATTGTCAGGAAAAAAGGATTTCATTTCCCCATAAAGTTGAGCAGCAAGAGTTTTGTTTGGAGCTAAAATCAAGGCAGGTCTATTTGTAGCTTCAATAACTTTAGCCATGGTAAAAGTTTTTCCAGATCCTGTTACACCAAGTAAAACTTGATTAAATTGATCTTTGTTAGCACCATTTACTAATTTTTTTATGGCTTCTGGTTGATCACCTGCAGGCTTAAAATCAGATTTAATTTTAAATTTTTTTCCTCCCTCTAGTTTTCCACCTATTTTAGGATTTTTACTCTGGATATCTGTAATTAAATCTTGATAAGTATTTTCCATATATTAAACAACGTAGTAGAATTATTTTTTATTTCAATGAGCATAATATCAGACAGTTTAAAACGGATTAAACCATCTCCTACAATTGCAGTTACTCAAAAAGCAAGAGAACTTAGAGCGGCTGGAAAAGATGTGATTGGGCTAGGGGCTGGAGAGCCAGATTTTGATACACCAGAAAATATTAAGAATGCTGCAATTAAAGCAATTAAAAGTGGAGACACAAAATATACTGCAGTGGATGGAACACCTGCTTTAAAAAAAGCAATCGTAGATAAATTTAAAAGAGAAAACAAGATCAACTACACTACTGATCAAATCACTGTTGGAACTGGTGGAAAACAAGTTCTTTATAATGCTTTCATGGCAACTTTAAATAAAGGCGATGAAGTAATTATTCCTGCGCCTTATTGGGTTTCTTATCCTGATATGGTTTTATTAGCTGGTGGAAAACCAAAGATGGTCAAGTGCACAGAAGAAGAGGGATTTAAACTTACCGCAAGTAAATTAAAAAAAGCAATCACAAAAAAAACTAAATGGGTGATTTTAAATTCACCATCTAATCCAACTGGAGCAGGTTACTCAAAAAAAGAAATTGAAGATTTAGCAAAAGTTTTAATTAGAAACAAAAAAGTACATATTTTAAGTGATGATATCTATGAACATATTCGATATGACAATTTTAATTTTTATACGATTGCTCAAATTTCTAAGTTAAAAGATAGAACTTTGACAATGAATGGGGTTAGTAAATCTTATGCAATGACTGGTTGGAGAATAGGGTATGCAGCAGGACCAAAAGATATAATTAAAGCGATTGGTAAAATTCAATCTCAATCTACATCAAACCCTTCTTCAATAAGTCAAGCAGCTGCCGTTGAAGCTTTAAATGGAAATCAAGGTTTTATTAAAAAGAGATCAAAAGCATTTAAAGAAAGGAGAGATTTTGTTGTCAAAAGTTTAAACAGTATTAAGGGTATAAATTGCTTAACTCCTAATGGAGCTTTTTATGTTTTTCCAAGTTGTAGAGGATTGTTAAATAAAAAAACGAAAATAAAAACTGATACTGAGTTTGTTCAAAAATTGCTTGAGCAATACAATGTTGCTGTCGTTCAAGGATCTGCATTTGGTTTAGATGGATATTTTAGAATATCTTATGCCACCTCGATTAAAAATTTAAAAAAAGCAATGAGTAGAATAAAAACTTTTTGTGAAAATTTATAATTGTTAAATAATAAAAAAAATTTTAATTCATCGCGAATGTATAAAGAACAGATGCTCTGCTTTTGAATTCTTTAAAAAAACCACCAGTTGCTAAAACGCTTAAATATTGTTTATTATTTATTTCATAAATTATGGGAGAAGTTGATCCTGCTGCTTTCATTTTATATGACCAAATCACTTCACCATTTAGAGCATTTAAAGCGTAAACATTATTATCAGGTGTTCCAGTAGCAAATAAAACATTCCCACCATTCAAAGCTAGTCCACCATAATTAATTGTACCTTTCATGTTATTTAAAGATTCATTTGAATTCAATTTACCAATGTTTTTTTCCCACAATTTTTTACCTGTCTTTAAATCCATAGAAATAATCTTACCCCAAGATTCTTTGGTGGGCGGTAGATTTAATTCGTTGGTAAATTTAGCCCAATGGTATCTCAATTGAATTGAATTATTTTTTAATAATTTTTGATCCCATATTTTAAATAAATCTTTTAATCCTTCTTTTTCTTCATTTGAAATTAAATTTTTATGATAAAAGTTAAATTTTTTCGTTGAAAATAACTCTTCAAGATTTTTTTCATTGAACAAAGAGTGACCAATTAAACTTGGCATATAACCTTTTACTATTCTTTTATTTTTTACCTTTATTTTTTCAATCATCTCAACATCTTTTTTTGTGTTTGCATCTATTACACCGTTCCTTTGTCTGCCATGGCAACTTGAGCATTTTTTATTATACAAATTGATATAGTCATGCTTTGGCTTTAGATTAGAAATAGTTTTTCCTTCAACTAGAATATAAAAAGGGTAATTATTTACTGGCGTATAGATGATATTGCTTTTTGGATTTATAGCAGATCCTGGCCAAGTTGCACCACCATGAATTCCTTTTATAATTAATTTTTTTC
Source organism: uncultured Pelagibacteraceae bacterium (assembly GCA_902619745.1). Classification (GTDB taxonomy): domain Bacteria; phylum Pseudomonadota; class Alphaproteobacteria; order Pelagibacterales; family Pelagibacteraceae; genus Pelagibacter. Next base: position 46,178 of record CACNFL010000006.1, on the reverse strand, counting down.
CAAAAGAAGGAGGCTCAAACCAACCGTAAGTTGCTCTTTCTAATTCCATTTGTATCTTAAAATTTTCCTTATCTTTTTGATTTAATTGATCTGGTTGAAAACCTATCTGAGTTAATTTTTCAGGTAAATTCTGATTAATTTGAAACATGGAAGTTTTTTCACCAAATATTTCTGAACTAGGAGCTTTTTTATATTTAATTTTAAATAATGAATGACCAGTATTTCTTTCAAGGACATGGGTATTCCCTGTTTTTGTTGTAATAACAACAACCTCTAAAATTTTGTTTTCAAATCTTAAATTAGTTAATATTGGTGGGGACGAAATATCAAAATCCCATAAGTCGTGAATAACATCCTGAAAAACCCATTTTATTTTTTTTTTTTTTAAATCTATAGCTACCAATGAGTTAGCATTATTATTCTCTCCTGGTCTATTTAATCCTATAAGAGCTGGCCTAGGGTTACCTACTGGTAAAAATAATATTTTATTTTTTTTGTCTAAAGCATTTCCTCCCCATACAACCCCTCCGCTTCTAAAATCTTTTTTTTTGGGATGAATATTTATTTCATAATTAAATTTACCTGTTTTTAAATCAAATACTCTAACACTTGCAAAACTAGTTATAAAAATTTCATTATTAAAAATGATTGGAGCTGTAAGTGATTTTATATTATTAATAATTCCATTTTTTCCAAAAGATTTAACAAGCTTTCCATTTGCAATATTAATTTTAATTAATGAGCTTCCTATTGTTAAATACAAATAGTTACCATCAATCTCTTTTGATGAGGTAATACCTCTTTTAGTTGGTTCTAATAAAAATTTTTTAGTCCACAAAATTTTTCCTTTAACAGGATCTAATGCAATAATTTTATAGTCTGCAGAAATAAATATTATTTTATTGTCTGCAATTATTGGGTTAATTGCTATATTTTGTCTCCATTTTTTTGGATTTTTAATCGAATCGAAGCTTTCAAATTTCCATAATAATTTTAAATTATTTATATTTTGGACATTAATATTATTTGATTTATTAAATCTAAGATTTTTGTAATCCCCACCAGCTGTAAACCAACTTGAGGAGTGATATTCGTCTTTTTTAACATTTTTAAGATATTTATTAATTTCTTCAATATTTTTATGCTTTTCTGGGCTAATTTCAAATTGACTTATCTTTTTTTTTTCAAAATCATCAAATTTCAAATAATTATATTTTATTCCATATTTATCTTCTCTAATTTTTCTTAATGATATTTCTAGAAAACTGTCTAGGAATATTTTTTTTATTAAATTATTAGAATAATTTTTGTAAAGTTTCTGACATGATGTTAACGCGTGATTAAAATTAAAATCTAAAGCAGTTTTTGTAAAACTAGAAACTGTACATTTAGAAAGATTTAAAATTATTAAATTTAAAATTAAAAAAAAAGATATTGAATAAATTAAATATCTATAAAATTTTTTCTTAATCATACCAATAATATAAACGATAATACAAAAAAACTATTGAAATTAGTAATAATTAATTTTTAAAATTTAAAATATTCTTTTATCTCTTTTTGAAACAATAAGTAAATACAAGAAATCTGAAATAAAGTATTCAAACTTAAAATAAATCTTACAAACAATTCATTAAATCCTATTTCTGGTATAGGTCCATAAGGAGCAGCAAAACTTACATTTATTGCCCCAATTAAATCTAACAAACCAATCACATTCCAAGACAGCAAAAAACCCCATAGTACAGTGCTTGGTTTTTTTATTATGTGGTAAACTAAAAATAAAGCAGTTATTCCAATAAAAAAGTCACCCACAAAAGGAATTATCCATTCGGATGGTGCCGAACGTTCATTTTCGGTAAAAATCCAAAACAAAAACAAACCTGACCCAACTGCTCTGAATGACATCCATCCAGTTACAAAAATAATCCATTTTATTTTCATTTTTTAGTGAGATAAAAATTTTTCTGCTTCAAGTGCAGCCATACATCCCATACCTGCAGCAGTTACAGCTTGTCTAAATGTTTTGTCTTTTACATCTCCAGCTGCATAAACACCAGGAACATTAGTTTCTGTTGAGTCAGGTTTGGTAATTAAATATCCCTCATTATCCATTTTTAATTGATCTTTAAAAAGTTGAGTAGCTGGATCATGACCAATAGCAATGAATACGCCATCAAGTTTCAATTCTTGTATTTTATTTGTTTTAACATTTTTAATCTTTATTCCTTTGACATTTTTAGGATCTTTATCACCTAAAACATCTTCAACTACAGAGTCCCAAATTATTTCTATTTTTTTATTTTCCATTAATTTTTTTTGAAGCATTTTTTCAGCTCTTAAACTATCTCTTCTGTGGATTAATTTTACTTTAGATGCAAACTTTGTAAGGAACATTGCTTCTTCAACCGCTGCATTACCTCCTCCAACTACAGCAACTTCTTTATTTTTAAAAAAGAAACCATCACAAGTTGCACAAGCAGAAACTCCAAATCCTCTAAATTCCTGTTCTGATTTTATATTTAACCATCTTGCTTGAGCTCCAGTAGAAATAATAATGCTATCAGCAGTATATTTCTGACCACTATCACCAATTGCTTCAAATGGTGAACTTTTTAAATTTACAGATCCAATATGATCTTCAATCATTTCAGTTCCAACTGCTTTTGCTTGTTCTTTCATTTGATCCATTAACCATGGCCCTTGAATAACTTCAGAAAATCCTGGATAATTTTCAACATCAGTTGTCGTTGTTAATTGTCCTCCTGGCTCAGATCCATAAACTAAAATAGGATTTAACATTGCACGAGCAGCATAAACTGCTGCAGTGTATCCAGCTGGACCTGATCCAATTATTAACACTTTTGTGTGTTTAGTTGGATTTTGACTCATATGAAAGCTATATAGTGATTAATGACTAAATTAAAAGGTATTTTATTAACTCAAGGTATGCATGGCATGATAAGCCAGGTGGAAGGTTTAGCTAAAGCTATAGATTTGGATTTTACACACCATAAGGTTGAACTAAATAATTTTTGGAGAATTGTTCCTCCAAAATTTACCCCAATATCACAAAACGTTTATAAAAAAATAAACGAGTATGATTTTGATGTAATTATTTCATGTGGAAGAAAAAGTGTGATTCCCTCAATCCACTTAAAAAGTATCTCAAAAAAAAAAGTTTCAAATATTCATATTCAAGATCCAAAGGTAGATTTTAATCATTTTGATTTTATTGTTGCTCCCGAACATGATGGGATAAGTGGTACAAATGTAATTAAAACAAAAGGTGCAATTCATTATTTAACGGAATATGAAATTCAAGAAAATAGAAGTTATTTAAATTCATATATCAAACAGGATAATAGAAAAGTTTGGTGTTTGATAATGGGTGGTCCTACAAAATATTATGACTACTCAACAAAAAATATGAAACATATATTTTCAATTTTTTACAAACTATTGAAAAAACATGATTTTCAACTTGTGGTGATACCTTCAATGAGAACACCATTAAATACTATACATTATGCAAAAGAGTTTTTTGGAGAAAATCACACTGTGATTATGAATGTTGATAAAAAAGCTTATCTTTCAGCTCTAGCAATTTCAGAAAATATAGTTGTTACATGTGATTCCAGCTCAATGATATCTGAAGCTGCTTTAACTGGAAAACCAATTTATGTTGCCAATATTTTACCAAAAAGAAAAGACGTTAGATTTCAGAATTTTAGAAATTTATTCAGAGAATTAAATATTACTAGAAACTTAGGTGAAGAAATTGAAAATTGGAACTATCAAAAATTAGATGAAACGAATAGAGTAGCAAAAATTATTAAAGAAAAAATACAACCCTAATGTCATTTTTAAATTCAATTAAAAACAATTCAAAAGAACATAATTTTCCATTTAATCATTGGGAGTATAGCGATGCCTTGTCAGAAGATGCTATTGATGAAATAGTCAAAGTAGACATTCCTGATGTGAGTAAATATAATCTTAATTATGATGGAACAAGAGCAATAGATGGTGGAGCTGCAGAATACAGACAAGGTATAGCTTCTGGAGGACAAGCATTAAAGTTTAGATGTTTTATCAATAAAGAAAATGCATCAAAATTTCCAAATTTAGTAAAATTTATAAAAGAACTTCAATCTAAAGAAACATACAAAACAATTTCTAAAATGATAAATAAAGATTTATCAAATTCATATGTAAGGGTTGAGGTTATATGTGACCGAGAGGGTTTTTGGTTAAAGCCTCATTGCGATATAAAAGAAAAACTTATGTCAGGTTTAATATTTGTTAATAAAACAAATGAATCTGAAGATTTAGGAACTGATTTTTACAATGAAAAATTAGAGAAAGTTAAGACACTTCCTTACAAACATAATTATGGTTATCTTTTTACCAGCGGACCAAATACATGGCATGGTATGGAGAAGAAAAAGATCGTTAAAGAAAGACGATGTATACAAGTAAATTATGTTACCTTTGAAACTGATTGGAAAGTAAATTCTTAGACGTCCTGAAGAGAAGTTACTTCTAATTTTTTTGTTTTTAGTGATCTAATTGCCTCTAAACATGCTTGAGCAGTAGACATATTGGTACAATAAGGAACTTTGTTTTTCAATGTTGCTCTTCTTAAAGCTATTGCATCACTTAATCGATGTTCACTATTTCCACCCCCGGTATTTATTACTAATGCAATCTTTTTAGAGTCTAAAACATCTACTATATGTGGTGAACCTGTGCTTACTTTATTTATAATTTTACATTTCATCCCATGCTTTCGAATATATTCTGCAGTTCCTCTAGTTGCACATAATTTAAACTTAAGTTTAAGAAGTTCCTTAGCTAAATCTATTCCTTCATCTTTGTGACTATCTTTGAGAGATATAAAAGCTAATCCTTGTTTTGGTAATGAGTTAGCTGCTGCAATCTGACTTTTGGCAAAAGCCATCCCAAAATTCTTATCAAATCCCATAACTTCCCCAGTTGATTTCATTTCAGGCCCTAACAATAAGTCACTGTTTGGAAATTTATTAAATGGAAATACAGCCTCTTTAACTGCATACATACCTTTAGATTTATCTTTTAAATTAAACTTAGATAACTTTTCACCAGCCATTACTCTTGATGCAATTTTAGCTAGAGGAAGACCTTTTGCTTTTGATACAAAAGGAACTGTTCGACTAGCTCTTGGATTAACTTCAATCACATAAATTTCATCTTTTTTTATTGCAAACTGTATGTTCATAAAACCTTTAACATTTAAAGCTATTGCTAATTTTTTTGTTTGATTTTCTATTTCCTTAAGAAGGTAAGGTTTAATTGATACTGGGGGTAGGCTACATGCCGAATCTCCTGAATGAATTCCAGCTTCTTCGATATGCTGCATAATACCTGCAACGTGAACTTGTCTTCCGTCTGATATGGCATCCACATCTACTTCCATTGCATGATCAATAAATTTATCAATCAAAATTGGATTTTCTTCTGCAGCTTTAAATGCCTCCTCAACAAATTTTTTAAGTTGATTTTTTTCATGAACAATTTCCATTGCTCTTCCACCTAAAACATACGAAGGTCTTACCATTAATGGTAATCCTATTTTATCTGCAATTTTTATTGCCTGATTAAATGTTTTTGCAATTCCACTCTCCGCCTGCTTAAGTTTTAATTTGTTTAATAAATTTCTAAATCGGTCTCTATCCTCCGCTAAATCGATAGAAGTATATTGTGTTCCTAAAATTGGAAGTTTGTTGTCATGTAAAAATTTAGCAAGTTTAATTGGAGTTTGTCCACCAAACTGAGCTATCACTCCTATTAGGTTTCCTTTTTCTTGTTCTTTTTTAATTACGTTAAAAACATATTCTTCTTTTAAAGGTTCAAAGTATAATCGATCACTCGTATCATAGTCTGTTGATACTGTTTCAGGGTTACAATTAACCATTATAGTCTCAAAACCTGCATCTTTTAATGAAAAACTTGCCTGACAACAGCAATAATCAAACTCAATTCCTTGACCAATTCTATTTGGTCCTCCTCCAAGAATAATTATTTTTTTCTTATTGGATGGATCAGCTTCACATTCTGAGTTAATTGAAAAATTTCTTTGGTAAGTTGAGTACATATAAGGAGTGAATGATTTGAATTCAGCCGCACAAGTATCTACTTTTTTGTAAACTGGAAGTATTTTAAGCGCAGATCTTTTTCTTCTTATAATTTCTTCAGACGTTTTAGTTAATTCTGAAAGTTTTTTATCTGAAAATCCTATTGATTTTATTCTATTAAATTCTGCAAAATTCCTAGGAAGTCCTTTAGTTTTAATCTGTATTTCACAATCAACTATCTCTTTAATTTGTTCTAAAAACCAAGTATCAATTTTAGATAAATTATATATTCTCTTTAAGTCTATTTTTTTTCTAATTGCTTCGGCTACTAGTAATATCTTATTTGGAATAGTTTCTTTAAGCTTCTTTTCAATCTGTTTTTTATTTAAATCAAAAATTCTATCTAAACCTGAAAAACCAGTTTCAAGAGACACTAACGCCTTTTGCAGAGACTCCTTAAAGTTTCTTCCAATAGCCATTGCTTCACCTACTGATTTCATAGATGTTCCTAAAGTTGCAGGAGAGGTTGAAAATTTTTCAAAAGTAAATCTTGGAATTTTAGTTACAACATAATCTATACTTGGTTCAAACGATGCAGGTGTAACTTTAGTAATTTCATTTTTTAATTCATCCAGAGTATAACCGACTGCTAATTTTGCAGCCACTTTCGCAATTGGAAATCCAGTTGCTTTTGATGCAAGTGCTGATGATCTGGATACTCGTGGGTTCATTTCAATTACAACCATCCGACCGTTTTTAGGGTTGATAGCAAACTGAACATTCGATCCTCCAGTTTCAACACCAATTTTTCTTAAACATGCAATAGAGGCATTTCTCATTACCTGGTATTCTTTATCTGTAAGAGTAAGAGCAGGTGCAATTGTTACCGAGTCACCTGTATGAATTCCCATTGGATCTATATTTTCAATTGAGCAAATAATTATACAATTATCTTTCTTGTCTCTTACAACCTCCATTTCAAATTCTTTCCATCCCTCCAAACATTCCTCAACAAGAACCTGGCTTACAGGAGACTCATGCAACCCATTTTTAACTATCTTGAAATAATCTTTTTTAGTTTTAGCTATTCCTCCACCAAGTCCACCAAGTGTAAAAGCAGGTCTTATTATTGCTGGTAATCCAATTTTTTTTAATACTTTTGATGCTTGGTTATTATAATTAACAATTTCAGATTTTGGTAAATCTAAACCAATATCAATCATATTTTTTCTAAATTTTTTTCTATCCTCAGCATTAGAAATTGCTTTTGAATTTGCTCCTATTAATTCAATTTTGTATTTTTTGAGTATTCCTTTTTTCTCTGCTTCCATCGCAAGGTTAAGCGCGGTTTGGCCACCCATTGTCGGTAGAATTGCATCTAGTTTTTCTTTTTTGAGAATTTTTTCCAATACATCAAGTGTAATGGGCTCAATATAAGTTTTATCCGCAACATCTGGATCTGTCATAATTGTTGCGGGATTTGAATTTATTAAGACCACTTTATAACCCTCATCTTTAAGAGCTTTACATGCTTGTGTCCCTGAATAGTCAAATTCACATGCTTGTCCTATAATTATTGGACCAGCTCCTACAACTAGTATTTTTTTAATATCTGTTCTTTTTGGCATTTTTTTTCATGTTGTTAATAAATTCTTGAAACAAATAAACACTATCTTGAGGTCCTGGATTAGATTCTGGATGATATTGAACTGAAAAGATTGGTTTATTTTTTAGTTTGATACCTTCTATACTATTATCAAATAAAGATTTATGTGTGACCTCAACATTTTTTGGTAATGTTTCTTTAACTACTTCAAATCCATGGTTCTGACTCGTTATCTCAACATTATCATGAGTTAAATTTTTAACGGGGTGATTTGCCCCTCTATGACCAAGCTTCATTTTTTTTGTTTTGCCACCTAATGCTAATGCTAAAATTTGATGACCCAAACAGATACCAAATATTGGTAAATTTTTTTTAATTAAATCTTTAATAATTTCTATAGCATATTTCCCTGTTGCAGCCGGATCACCAGGACCATTTGATAAAAATATTCCATTTGGTTTTAATGCTAAAATTTTTTGTGCATCAGTTTTACAAGAAACGACAGTAACTTTACAATTAAAGTCAGAGAAATATCTTAAGATATTTTTTTTTATTCCATAATCAATTGCAACAACATGAAATGAGTTCTTATTATTTTTTTTATAACCAAATTCCTTTTTCCAAGTTTTAAGACCTTTCCAAATATAATTTTTCTGTGTTGAGACTACTTCTGCAAGATCAAGATTTTTTAATCCACTCCATTTGATGGTAGAATTGATTAATTTATTAATATTAAACTTTCCTTTTTTTGAATAACAAATAGTGCCTTTAGGTGCACCTTTGTCTCTTATAAAGTTTGTAAGGCTTCTTGTGTCTAAGCCAGTGATTCCAACAATTTTATTTTTTTTCAGCCAAGCATCTAAATGTAGGAAAGATCTATAATTTGAGGGTGAAGTTATTTCAGAGTTAATTATAACTCCTTTTGCCCATATTTTATCAGATTCATGATCTTCTTTATTAGTTCCAACATTTCCTATATGTGGAAAGGTAAAGTTGATAATTTGTTCCGCATATGACGGATCTGAAATGATTTCTTGATAGCCTGTTAAGGATGTATTAAAGCAAACTTCCCCTGTGGCTTCTCCTTGGTATCCAATTCCAATTCCTTTAAAAACCTTTTTGTTTTCAAGAACTAAAACGCCTGTGTTGATTTGAGATTTTATTTTTGAGTTAGTTTTTTTTGCTTTTTTGATCAATTACAACTCATGAGTTAAAGGTTAATACAATAATTGCTTTATTATCGCAACAGAGATGTAATATAAAATTGTAAAAAAACAATTTTTCTTTTGAAGAATTTTTTCTTTAAAGTAGATTAAAAAATTATGTCATTAAAACAGACTATCGAAAACGAATATAAAAATGCTCTAAAATCTAAAGATAAAAATAAAATATCAACCTATAGGTTAATATTATCTTCTATCAAGGACTTAGATATTGTTAACAGATCAGGCCCCAACAAAAAGGAAACTGATGATGAAGATATCAAGAAACTTTTGAAAAAAATGGTTAAACAGCGTGCCGAATCAATCGATATTTATAAAAAAAATAATAGAACTGATCTTTTAGAGGTTGAACAAAATGAATATAATATTTTAACAAGTTTTTTACCAAAGCAGCTTAGCGAAGAAGAAACCAAGAAAATCTGCGCAGAAATTATTTCGAAAATTGGAGCAAATTCATTAAAAGATATGGGAAAAGTTATGGGTGAACTTAAAAAAAATCATGCAGATGAAATTGATTTCTCCAAGGCAGGATCAATGATTAAAGAATTGTTGAACTAATAATGAAATATCCGAAAGAGTATCTTGATGAAATTAAAAATAGGTTGAAAGTTTCAACAGTAGTATCAAAAACTGTTTCCTTAAAAAAAAGAGGTAAAGAATTTGTGGGTTTATCACCTTTCAAAAATGAAAAAACTCCCTCATTTACTGTCAATGATGAAAAAGAATTTTATCATTGTTTTGCAACTTCAGAACATGGAAATATTTTTGATTTTATAATGAAAACTCAAAATTTAAAATTTGGCGAAGCAGTGAAATATTTAGCTCAATTAGCGGGCGTGCAGCCATATATGTTTTCAAAACAAGATGAAGAAAGAGAGAAAAAATGGAATGAGTATAAATCTATTTTTAGTAATTATGTAGATTTTTATCACAACGAACTTTTAAAAAATGAGGATTATTTGATTGCTAGAGATTATTTAAAAAATAGATCACTAACTAAAGATGAAGTAAAAAAATTTAAAATTGGATACATAGAAAAAAATCCAAGTTTTTTTGAAAAATTAAAAAAAGATTATAGTGAACAAACACTCTTAGAAACAGGTTTATTTTATTTTGACGAAAAAAAAAATATTTATTTAGAAAGATTTAGAGGTCGATTAATATTTCCAATTAATAATATTTCAGGTCAGCCAATAGCTTTAGGTGGAAGAATAATTGAAAATTTAGATTACTTAGCCAAATATATAAATTCACCTGAAACAAACTTTTTTAAAAAAGGATCAAATTTATATAATTTGGATTTAGCAAGAAAACTTTCTAATAAAGTTGATCACATTTATCTGGTTGAGGGATATATGGATGTTGTAGGACTTAGCAAAAATGGAATCGACAATGTTGTGGCAAATCTTGGTACATCTTTAACTGACAAGCAAATTTTAACTTTAAACCAATTTTTTGATGATGTAATAATTTGTTTTGATGGTGATGAAAGTGGATATAAAGCTGCTGTTAGAGCTGCTGAAAATTCAATAAAGGAACTAAAACCTGAAAAACAAATTTCTTTTTTGTTTCTCCCAAATAAAGAAGACCCAGATAGCTATGTAAATAAAAATGGCAAGGCTAGTTTTGTTGATTTTACAAAGCAGAGCAAATTATCAATTCATCAATTTATTTTTAGTCATTATAAAAAACAAACTGAAAACAATCCATCATCGATGGCTATTTTTGAGAAAAAACTGAGAGAAATTGCAAATACAATTAAAGATGATTTTATAAAAAAATATGTTTTAGAATATTTTTTAGAAAAAATTTCTGAACTAACGCCACATTCCAATCAATATAATAAAAGATTTTATACAAAAAAAACAAAATCTTTAGAGAGTACAAAAAAATATTTTCAAGAAAGTCAGTCTTTGACTGGCGTTGAATTAAAAGAGTTTTCTTTATTATATTTGGTCATAAATAAATTAGATTTGTTGCAAGCAAATATTCATTTGATTGAAAATATTAAATTATTTACTGAGTTTAATAAAAAAATATTTGAAATGATTGTTGAAAAATTAAAATCTGGTTCAAAAATAACAATTGAAGATCTTGACTTGGATATTCAATTAATAGAAAAAATAAACAAATTTGCAACAATCAAACATATTCTAAAAAATCAATCTGATAATCAAAAAATAATAGAATTATTAGAGGATATTTCTAGAGATTTGATGAATTACGATCTTGATTTCAGAATCCAAGAATTAGAATCGAAGTTTACTCTAGATATGAGCGAGTCTACATTTCATGAGTTAAAAGAGCTCAAAAAAAAGCAGAATCTTAACTAAACTGACTAAATTAGTAATAGATTTTTATATAATTGGCATTATATAAGACCTCTGAACTCAAATTATCGTGGAAAGAATTATTACAAAATCATTTGCTAGACTTATGGGTCGAGGAACCCATAGAGGTTTTATTACTTATGAAGAATTAAGTAAATCTCTGGGAAAGAGAAATTTATCTGATGAAAATCTATCTCAAGCATTTATTCATATTTTAAATGAAAATATTTCTTTAGTTGAAAAAAAATCAGACTTTAAAGTTTTAAGAAAAAAAGAAAATTCGAATAAAGAAGAAGGCAAAACAATAGAAAAAAGTGATGATCCTATAAGAATGTATCTCAGAGAAATGGGTGGAGTTGAACTACTTTCAAGAGAAGGCGAAATTGCAATTGCAAAAAGAATAGAAGCTGGAAAAGATGTGATGCTTATTGCACTTTCTCAAAGCCCAATTACTGCTCAACAATTTTTTGAATGGAATGAGCAGTTACAAAAAGATCAAATTCTTGTCAGGGAAATTATTGATATTGACACAAATTATATGGAAGATGAGTCAACCGGTCCAAGTGCAAAACAAAAAAATGCTGGAGATGCAGACAAGGATGAGGGGTCTTCTGATGATGAGGATGATTTTAATCCAACTTTAGCAGCAATGGAAAGTGAAATAAAACCTAAAGTATTAAAAACTATAAACGTACTCACAAAAGAGTATTCTAAGTTAATAAAATACCAAAAAGAAAAACTTGAATGTGTTCTAAATTCTCAAAATTTTTCTCCAGCTAAAGAAAAAGGATATGAAAAAATTGTTAATGATGTTTTGGAAAATATTAAATCTTTGCAATTATCTCCATCGGTTTTGGAAGAATTAGTTCAAAAACATTATGTGGAGAATAAAAAAATTGTTTCATTAGAAGGTAATCTTCTAAGACTTGCAATGGATCATAAAATATCTAGGAATGAGTTTATTAAATTTTATATAGGAAATGAGATTAATCCAAATCTAAAAAAGTTTTTGGATACAAATTCTATATGGAAACAATTTTTTAGTAAAAATAAAGAAGAGTTTAAAAATATTAGAGAAAGATTAATTGAAATAAGTAATAAACTTGGAATTTCAGTTACTGATTTTAAAAAATTGGTTAGTAGAATTCAAAAGGGTGAAAAGGAGTCAAGAATTGCAAAAAAGGAAATGGTTGAAGCTAATTTGAGATTAGTCATCTCAATTGCTAAAAAATATACAAATAGAGGTCTTCAGTTCCTAGATTTAATTCAAGAGGGAAACATCGGATTGATGAAAGCAGTAGATAAATTTGAGTACAGGAGAGGGTATAAATTTTCAACCTATGCAACCTGGTGGATTAGACAAGCAATTACCAGATCAATTGCTGACCAAGCTAGAACAATTAGAATTCCCGTCCACATGATTGAAACAATTAATAAAATAGTTAGAACTCAAAGATTAATTTTAAGTGAATTTGGTAGAGAAGCAACCCCAGAGGAATTAGCTCAAAAACTAAGAATGCCATTAGAAAAGGTAAGAAAAGTTCTAAAAATTTCTAAAGAACCTGTATCCTTAGAAAAACCTGTGGGGGATGAAGAAGATAGTAGTTTAGGAGATTTCATTGAAGATACAAAAGCTTTGGCTCCTTTAGAACAAGCCATAAAATCTAATTTAGGCGAGGCTACAACTAAAATTTTGTCTACTCTTACACCAAGAGAGGAAAGAGTTTTACGAATGAGATTTGGTGTAGGAATGAATACTGATCATACATTAGAGGAAGTAGGATTACAGTTTTCAGTAACAAGAGAGAGAATTAGACAAATTGAGGCAAAAGCCCTTCGAAAATTAAAACATCCAAGTAGATCAAAGCAGCTAAAAAGTTTTTTAGAGAGCTAGATTAACTTTGTAAATATGGAACAATTATTAAATGTTATACTTCCATCCATATTAACATGTATAGCATCAGGTCTTTTAATTAAATTAAGTTTATCTATTGCAAAACAGTCTTGGTCTAATAACTTTCAATATACTTTAATCTGTCTTCTGTTACCAATCATTACTTTTGTTGTTACAAAAGTAATATCAAATAATATAGCACTTTCTTTAGGTATGGTTGGAGCATTATCAATTGTAAGATTTAGAAATCCAGTAAAAAATTCATTAGAACTTGTAATTTATTTTGCTTTAATTGCAATTGGTATAGCATCAGGAGTGAATTCATATTATGCTATTTTACTTGGTATATTAATAAGTGTTTTAATAATTAGTTTATATTTTTTTATATTAATTTTAAAAAATAAAAATAAAAATTATTTTTCATTTTCTCACAATGAAGATAATTATATTTACTCAGTTGAAATAGAAACTTTAAATGAATTAAATATAAGCTCATACCAAGAAAATCTCCAACATCATCATTTTGATAATGAAAGAAATATTTATTACTACAGATTTGTTTCAGATAGCAAAAATGAAATTCAAAAAATTTATGAATCTTTTAAATCTATAGACAATTTGAAGTCTATTGACGTAAAATATGAATAAATTAATTATTTTAATAGTTCTTTTTTCCTTTTTTTTTAACAATTCTTACTCTGAAGAAAAAAAATTTTGCTTTGAAAATAATGATTATGATCAATTCAATTCAATTGAAAAACTCAATGAAATTGAAATCGAAATAAGTGATAAAAAAAAATGGTACCGTAATATTTTTTTAATTGTTAGAAATAATGGTTGGATAAAAAACGATATAAAGAAAAATCATAGAGCAAAAATTATTTTAAAGTTTGAAAATGGGTTTTTATGTCAGGACATTGCTAAAATAAGATTTCATGGAGATAATCCTGATCATTATAAGATTATTGATGATTTTCATATAATCTCAAGTTTAAACATAAAACTCTTAAAATCTAATTTAGATAATAATACTGAATTTAAATTATTTCTTCCGTATACCAGAGGAGATGAAAATGAAATATTTGCAACAAATTTTCTTAAGGAATTAAATTTTTTTGCACCAAAAACAAAGAAAATTAATGTGAAAATTAATGGGATCAAATCTGAATATCTTTTTCAAGAAAAAATTTCCAAAGAACTAATTGAAAAAAATGGTTTCCCAGAAGGTCCAATCATAGAGGGTGATCAGAGGTTTTTACATACTGGAATGAGGAATTTGAATTTAGGAAGAGTCATAAATAAAAGTTGGTCATCAAGAAATTGGAGAAATGCACATGTTTCATTAGATGCATTATCAAAATTGAATAAAGTGTACCTTGATTTTTATAACAATATAAATGAATTTAAAATTTATGAACCTTATGCAATATATTATTCAGACTTAGCCTTAAACGAAGAAAATATTTTTAATAAAAAAAACTATTATCTTAATTCCTATGATGATCTTATATCAACTATGAATAGCTATGATCATGCTCTAGTACCTGATAATAGAACATTTTATTATAACTATTTTGAAAATTATTTTTATCCAATATATTATGATGGGAACATTGCTCCATTTAAAAAAAATATCAGTGATATAAATTTAAATAAATTAAAAGATAACAAGGAAATAATTAAAAGGATAAACACAATTGATAAGAAAAATTTAGATTATTTAAATAAACTTTCAGGTGTAAAATTAATAAATGATGTGAATGTATCCTCGTTTTTAAATTTGATTGTTTACAATTTAAAACATATATCAAGCGAGAGATCATTCAATAAAGAAGAGATAAAATCATATAAACATACTAAATATTTTAGTAAATTTAAAATTGAGAACATAAAGTTAATTTTTTATAAAAGTTATCCAAATAATTTTTATGTATGTGATCATAATCTATCTAATTGTAAGGATGAAAAATTTGAACTAGAAGAAATAGGTGATATTTTATCTCAAACCTATAAACAAAATAATAAATATAAATATATTTTTGTTTCTAACGATTTTAGTAATTATTCTGAAACAAATTATATACCTTCAAAAAAACAAAATTGGATTTATTTAGAAACAAAAAATTTAAAGATTAAATATGTTAAAAAAAAAATAAAAATAGATATTGATGAAACTGAAAAAATTATAAACATTGAACAACTAGAAAAAGATGGAAGAGTATTTTTATATTCAGATAAAAAAATTGAAAAATGGAAAATAAATTTTAATTCAAATTTAAATTACAAACAAAATATTCCTTTATCTGGAACTCTAGAAAGTTTAGATGGTTGCATTACTATTTATGAGTCTAAAATTGATAATATTGATGTAAATATCTCTAATGGTATTTGTGAAGATAGTCTGAATATTGTTAGGTCAAGTGGAAATATTAATCAAATAAATATTAAAAATTCGTTTAAAGATGGATTAGATATGGATTTTTCAGATATCAAAATTAACAGGATAAAAATTGATAATTCTGGAAATGATTGTGTGGATATGTCATTTGGAAATTACAATATTTTTTCATTAAAACTTAGTTCATGCAAAGATAATGCCGTATCAATCGGAGAAAAATCAAATTTAATTTCTAATGATCTTGATGTAGTAAATTCATTAAATGCACTAGCTGTGAAAGATTCCAGTATAGTAAAATTAACATCATTATTTTCTAAAAATAACAAATTTTGTTTTAAACTATATAATAAAAAACAAGAATTTTTAGGAGGGACATTAAAGTTAAGCAATCTAGTTTGTGACAGTAAGTATGTAGTCGGAAAAAATTCTCATTTTCAAAATAATGAACTTTAGATTCGAAGATAAACTGAAACTTAATCAAAATAAACTTTTTGAATTTAATCAATGGATACTTCAAAATAATTTTAAAGAAATTTTTGAACCTAGAGAAATTTTTTCAATTTATTTTGATACAAGAAATTTAAAAACTTACCATGAGTCTACTGAAGGTTTAGTTCCAAGATCAAAATTAAGACTAAGAACATACAACTTCAAAAGCTTGATGCAAAATAAGTTTAACATTGAAATAAAAAAATCTGTCAATTATGGCAGATTAAAATCCTCTAAAAAATTAGAAAATATTGGTAACGCTTTAAATAACGGAATTTATATGAAAAATTATGGTTTCTGTTATCCAAAAATTATAATCAAATATAAAAGAATTTATTATAAATTAAAAAACATAAGAATTACCTTGGACAAAAATATTGAATTTAAAAATTACGATAAATTTTTTGAAAAAGGCGCATTTGATAAAACATGTAAACTTGTTGTAGCAGAAGTTAAATATTCATCTGAAAAAGAGTTACCTGAATTTCTTAACAAATTACCCTTTGAAAAAACACGATTTAGTAAATATTGTATAGCTTTAGAAACTCTAAATTTTTTATAGATTAGGGCCGTTAGCTCAATAGTAGAGTACTGCATTGACATTGCAGGGGTAGTTGGAGCGTAACCAACACGGCCCACCATTAAATATTAATTATAAGGATTATTATATATTTGTTATACTTTTGCTATGAACAAACTAAGTAAAACTGAAATAATAAATAAAAAACAACAAGCACTTGATTTATTTAAAAAATCTTCATTTAACAAAGCAATAGACCTATTAAATAAAATAATTTCAGAAGATAATGAAAAAGATTATTTATGTTTTTTTTTACTAGGAACGTCTTATCTTCATGAAAGAAATTTAGAATTAGCAGAAAAAAATTTGAAAATTTCTTTAGATCAAAAGCAAAATTATTATAATTCAAACCATAATCTAGGTGTTACTCTTCAACTAAAAGGAAATTTTAATGAAGCATTGGTAGCATTAAAAAAAGCTTTAGAATTAAAACCAAATAATACTGGAACATTAAATCACGTGGCCGAATGCTATGAAAGAGTCAAATCTTTTGAAGATGCAAAGAAGTACTATAATAAAGTCCTAGAATTTGAGCCAAAAAATAAAATAGCTTTAAAAGGACTTTCAAGAATATTAATTAAACTTGGTTTCCATAAGCAAGGTCTAGATTATTTTCAAAAATCTGCTGGTTTAATAAGATTTACTAGACAAGGATTTGAAATAGTCTCATGAAAAGGTTAATTTTAAACTCTGACAAAGTTAATTTTATAGGTTCTTGGCAACTATCTAATGATATTCTTTTTGAAAAAATGATAGATTTCTTTGAAAAAAATAAACATCTACATACTCAAGGCAGTATTGATAAAGGTATAAATTTATCTGAAAAAAAAACAACAGACTTAACTATAGATCCAATAGATTTAAAAGACAAAAATTACTCAATATTTAATGACTATTTTAAAGAGTTATTTAATTGTTATAATGATTATAAAAAGCAGTGGCCTTTTTTAGAAGAAAATATCAAAATACTTGATATACCTAGTTTTAACATTCAAAAATATTTTCCAGGTGATCATTTTTCTAAAATTCATACTGAAAGATCATCCACCTCTACCTCACATAGAGTTTTTGCTTGGATGACATATTTAAATGATTTAGATAAAAATTCTGGTGGATCAACTAAATTTGAGCATTTTGATATTTCTTTTAAGCCCAAAAAAGGAAAAACATTAATTTGGCCTGCTGAATGGACACATGCACACTCAGGAGATGTTGTTAAATCTGGAATGAAATACATTATTACGGGCTGGATGTGTTTTCCTTTCAATTAAATTTTCTAAACTTGATAGCATAAAAAAAATAATATAGAGGTATTATAATTTAGGGCCTGTAGCTCAGTTGGTTAGAGCAGTACACTCATAATGTATTGGTCCCAGGTTCGAGTCCTGGCGGGCCCACCAAAGAAAATAGATTGTTGAATAGTAATAAATTTAAAATTAGTTTTATAGCTTTCATTATTTTTACGATATTTTTATTATTTGAAAGTTTTTTTTGGCATTATTCATCTAAATTATCTTATTTTTGTTTTGATACGCTTAGTTTTTCTACTTATTGTCAGGATGTTCATGTACATAAAAAATATACTATCTTTGACAGTAATAGATTTGGATATAATCCACTAATTTGGAATGAAAGAGGTCTGGTAGAAACTCTTCAGATTTTGTTTTTAATTATTTCTATTTTATATTTTTGTAAAATCCTTTTTTTCAAGAAAAGAGAAAAAAAAAATTTATTTTATATTATTTTAATTTTTTATTTTGTTTGCCTTTTATATTATTTTTTTGAGGAGATATCTTGGGGGCAACATTACTTTAATTGGAAAAGTTCTGATTTTTTTATTGAGTATAATAATCAAAAAGAAACGAATTTACACAACATTTCAAATTTATTAGATCAGCTACCAAGATCTTTATTATCTATATGGTGTAGTTTATCATTTATAATTATTATTTTTTTTAGAAAATTTAATTCTAATGAGGATTATAATTTTTTCATTTTGCCCTCAAAAAAACTGAAATATATTTCATATTTATTATTAATTTTTATTTTACCAGATTTGATATTAGATCTATTTATCGCAGAACTTGACTATACAACAACTTTACAGATAAATTTTACAGATATAATCATTTTTTTTTCACTTAATTTTATAAGACTGTCTGAATATCAAGAGTTACTATTTACTTTTTATATACTTAATCACTCAATATTTTTTAAGAATTATTTAGAAAAAAAAATTTAGTTTTTAGAGAATTCTTTTAATGTTTCAAAAAGAGCGTTTATATCACCATCATTAGAGTTTAAGATAGATGAAAATTCCTCTTTTTGTGTTCTTGCTAGGCTAAGACCCTCAATAATTAAATCACGTATTAAAGGATTGTCAGGATTCTTAGTATAAATTCTCCAATCAATTTTGACCTCAGGTCTGTTTTCCGTAGCAACTAATAAACTATTAACGATAGTGTAATTTTTATTCAAAACCTCTTTATTAATGACTTCAATTTGTGGATTAGTATATTCAGCTAGCCTACTAGAAAAACTTTTTAAAAAGTAATCTTCAAATAATTTTGAGTATCTTTCTTTTTGGTTATCATTTAAATTTTTTCTAGCTGAACCTAAAGAATAAAAACCAACTCCTTTAATATCCACTGTTTCTTTTGCAATAATTTTTAGTTGATTTATTTTTTCTTCTTTTATTATGTTTTTAGATAGTATATCAGATGCCCTGTTAACTGTTGATTGTACAAAAATACTTGGTTCTAGTGAGAAGCTCTTTGTAAAGATAGAATTAAATAAAAAAATAATTATTAGAATTTTTTTAAAATTCATTTTTTATTTTCTTGATTATTGAGTTTCTATTTCTTCCCAATCACTGTCATTTTGGGTTTCGATAACTTTATTTGTATTTAGAATCTTTTGTTGTCTATCTTGCAAATACAAACTTTTTACTGATGCATAAAAATCAATAGAGTTTTGCTCTAAGTTTTCAATAGCATCAAAATTTTTTGCTCTAAAATCTACCCCAGAAGTTATTCTAGAGGCATAATAATCAAAATCACTAAAGTATTGTGTATCATTGTTAACAGTTACGTTATACCAAGCATCACCTCCTATAAAATTTGCTACTGAAGCTGTTGTATCTCTTACAGTGCTAGGTCCCAAAACTGGTAACACCAAATAGCACCCAGGGCTTACTCCCATTGTTGCAAGTGATTGCCCATAATCTTCTTTTTCATATTCCGGGAAACCTAAATATTCTGCAACATTTATAAAACCTAAAATTCCTACAGTTGTATTAATAACAAATCTACCTGAGTTAATTCCTGCTTTTTTAAATTCACCTTGAAGAACATTGTTAGGTATTGTCACCAAATTTGATAAATTTTCTAAAGAGTTGCTGACGCCTGACTTTACAGGAGAAGGCAAAACTCTGTAAGCGCTTGAAATAGGTTTGAATATTGCTCCATCTAATGCTTGGTTAAAAGCAAATGTAGCTCTGTTAACAGTTTCAAAACAATCTTTAATTTCAGCAGGCTGATTTTTTTTTATAATAAGCTCTCCGTCAGAACCAGCATTTGCATTAAATCCTGAAATTAAAATTGTAACTAGAACTATTATTAATTTTCTAAACATAAGCATCTATATAATATATAAAAATCAATTGTAAATTAAGAATTATTTTAAGAAAATGACAATAAAATGTCGATAAAGTAGCCAAAATTAATGCGAAAATTGAGTATAAATACAACTCTGAATTATTCTCCAAATTTTGACAAAAACAAAAGAAAGCCAAAAGAAATCAAGTTTCTTATTCTACATTACACTGGAATGAAAAAAGAAAAAGACGCTATTAAGAAATTAACCAATGAAAAATCAAAAGTGAGCTGTCACTATTTTATAAAAAATAACGGCGAAATTTTAACTTTAGTCCCCGATTTATACACTGCTTGGCACGCAGGAATATCTTCATGGAAAAATTTCAAATTTTTGAATAAAAATTCTATAGGAATAGAGATAAGCAATCCGGGACATGAAAATTTTTATAAAAAATTTTCAAAAAAACAAATTAATTCAATATTAAGTTTAATTTTATTTTTAATAAAAAAATATAAAATTAAAAAAGACTTTATTTTAGGTCATTCAGATATTGCTCCTGAAAGAAAAAAAGACCCAGGAGAAAAATTTCCTTGGAAATATTTATTTAAAAAAAAAATTGGTATTTGGCACAATCTAGATGAAAGAAAACTTATTAAGAATAGGAATAAAAAAATAAATAATTTACAAAAAAATATTTTTATTCAAAATTTACATAAAATTGGATATCCAAGCGACTTAAGAATTAAAAAGTATAAATATTCAAAAATCCTCACAAAAGCTTTTCAAAGAAGATTCAGACAAGACTTAATTAATGGCGTTATTGATCAAGAATGTTTATTAATAAGCGAAAAACTTATAAATATATAAAATAATTTTCTCTTGAAAATTTTAGTTTTAGTAATAAATTGAAATTGCCAGATAAATGACTTATCGCTTTAAATTTTATTTAAAGAGGAAAGTCCGGGCTCTACAAGGACACAGTGCCAGGTAATACCTGGCGGGGGAAACCCTAGGGATAGTGCCACAGAAAATAAACCGCCATAACATGGCAAGGGTGAAAAGGTGTGGTAAGAGCACACCGGTTCTATTGGTAACAATGAACGCTGGAAAACCCCACTGAGAGCAAGACTAAGTAGAGATGACATTGTTGAAAAACTAAAAGCCGTCCTTGGCTAGTCATCAGGGTTAGTTGCTTGAGCTTAAGAGTGATCTTAAGCCTAGACAAATGATAGGTTTAAATGACAGAACCCGGCTTACAGTTTATCTGGCAATCTTGTTCACAACATAATATTTTGAACTATGTAAATGTTCTTATTTTGATTCAATATTGAATCACTTATGTTCTTTTTTTCACTTTATTATTTAAAACGAGAAATAATCAAAAAACATTCATCAAATAAACTCTGTTAGTAAAAATACCAATAAGTATAAGGAATATCTGCCTAGATTCAGAGTTTGACTATTATTTTAAATACCCATATATTCCCATATATTCCCAATTATGGAATTTATAAATTTAAAAATATATGTTTTTATCTACTTACGAGAACAAATTGGACAAAAAAGGGAGAGTATCTGTGCCTGCTAGTTTCAGATCATATTTGTCAAACTTGGGTTATAATGGTGTAATTTGTTATCCTTCATTTAATAATTCTTCTATTGAAGCATGTTCTCAGGATAGAATTGAAAAAATTTCCTCAGCAATAGACTCCTTAAATCCTTTTGAGGAAAAAAGAGATTACTTTGCAACATCAATATTAGCAGAAAGTATAAATTTACAATTTGATAGTGAAGGTAGAGTTTCACTAACATCAAAATTATTAAAGCATGCAAAAATTAAAAATAGCATGTTGTTTGTTGGTCAAGGTCAAACATTTCAAATATGGGAACCAACAGCATTTGAAAAATTTAAGATAACAGCGAGAAAAAAGGCAAATATTAATCGGGGAAATCTTAAATGGGAGCTTCAACATAACAAACAATAGGGGATAAAAGATGACAATTAATTTTAAAGCACCAGAGATAAAAGAGCTACAGCCACGACTACTAGTTTTAGGAGTTGGTGGAGCTGGCGGAAATGCAATTAATGAAATGATTGAAAATAATCTACAAGGAGTAGAGTTTATTGCAGTAAATACTGATGCTCAAGATTTGAAGCTTAGTAAAGCAAAAACAAGAATTCAAATTGGATTAAATTTAACAAAAGGTCTAGGAGCAGGTGCAAAACTTGATATTGGTCAAGCAGCAGCTGATGAATCTTTGAATGAAATTGTAAATACACTTCAAGGTGCAAACATGGTTTTTATTGCAGCTGGAATGGGTGGTGGAACGGGCACTGGTGCCGCTCATGTCATCGCAAGAGCTGCTAAAGAATTAAATATATTAACTGTAGGCGTTGTGACTCTTCCATTTTTATATGAAGGCCCCTCTAGAATGAGAAGAGCACAACAAGGTTTGGAGGAATTAAGAAAACACGTTGATACGATAATTGTTATTCCAAATCAAAACTTATTCAAAATAGCAAATGAACAAACAACATTTGAAGAGTCTTTTAATCTTTCAAATAATGTTTTAATGCATGGTGTTCAAAGTATAACCGATTTGATGGTCAGACCTGGCTTAATCAATTTAGATTTTGCTGATGTTGAAACTGTTATGGCAGCGATGGGTAAAGCTATGATGGGAACTGGAGAAGCTGAAGGAGAAGGTAGAGCTCTCAAAGCTGCAGAGATGGCAATCAGCAACCCACTAATAGATGACTATACTTTAAAAGGTGCAAAAGGTTTATTGGTAAATATTACTGGTGGTAAAGATCTTAAACTTTTTGAGGTTGATGAAGCTGTAAATAAAGTAAGAGCTGAAGTTGATCCTGAAGCAGAGTTAATTATTGGTGCAATCACTGATACTGAGCTAGATGGAAAGATGAGAGTTTCAATTGTTGCTACCTCTTTAGATGGGCAACAGCCAGAATCAAAATCTGTTGTAAATATGGTTCATAGAATTCAAAACCGTAATCCAGGTTACTCTGACTTTTCAAATATGGGATCATCTCAATCTTTTAATTTTTCAAACACGACAGCATCTAACCCCATTACACATGGTGCGAATGCTTTAAAGCTTGAAAATGAGATTATCCAAGAACAACAAACCGAGAGTTCTCATAATCATATGATGACTGAAGAAGTTGTCCAAAATACTAACATGGAAAGCGAGAGTATAGTTCAGGATAGTTCAGTTAATGAAATGGAGAAATCTTTTGCTCAAGAAGCTATGGAAACTACCCATGAAGAGTATAAAGATATTAACAACGAAGAAGAAACCTCTAATGACTTAAAAGAATTTGGAGTTGACTCAGACGCACCAGATTTATTTAGTTCAGAATCTGATAATTCAAGCCCTGAAGATTTATTGACTTCAGATCAAGAGGAAGAAGATGATCTTGAGATACCAGCATTCTTAAGAAGACAAAAAAATTAATGGTCTTCCAAGAGATAAATGGGCGCCACCATAGTACCGAAAATACAAAAGCATTATCCGGTACTGCTAAAAGAAATTATTAGCGTTATTTCCCCTCAACATGGTGGCACATTTATTGATTGTACTTTCGGTCAAGGCGGTTATTCCAAAAAAATTTTAGATTTTAAAAATACAAAAGTAATAGCTATTGATAGAGACATAGAGAGTGCAAAAATTGCTAATCAATTAAAAGAAAACTTTGAAGATAGATTTATTTTTAAAAATAAAAAATTTAGTCAATTAAGTAATTTAAAGCTCAAAAATGAAAATATAAGAGGTGTAATTTTTGATCTTGGTTACTCTTATACTCAAATAAAAGATCCAAAAAAAGGATTATCATTTGATACCAGCAGTAAATTAAATATGCAGTTAGGATTAAATAGTTATTCAGCAGAGGATGCAATTAATAAACTAGATGAAAAAGAATTAGAAAAAATTTTTAAATTTTTTGGAGATGAAAAAGAGGCAAAATTTATTGCACGAAATATAATAAAAGAAAGATCTAAAAATCAAATTGATACTAAATCTTTAGTTGAAATTATTGATCAATCAAAAAAAAGAAAAAATTTTAAAGTTCATAATGCGACTAAGGTTTTTCAGGCACTTAGAATATTTGTAAATAAAGAAATAAGTGAGTTAATTTTTGGACTTATTAATGCCACTAAAGTTTTAAAAAAAGGTGGTGTTTTGGGGGTAGTTACATTTCACTCTTTAGAGGACAAAATAGTAAAATATTTTTTTAAAAGTCTATCTGAAAATAAAAGTATTTCACGATATAGTCCAGTTATTGAACAAGTAGATACACTGTTTAATTTAATTCAAAAAAAACCAATAACACCCTCGGATGAGGAGGTGTATGAAAATCCACCATCTAGATCTGCTAAATTTAGATATGTAATAAAAAAAACTGATTTTTATAATTTTGATACCGATATAGAGGAGCAATTCAGAAATTATATTGAAATTGAAAATTATGGAGACAAACTGTGAAAAAGTTTGCTTTAGCTATAGTGATTTTTTTTTTAGTCCTATCAACTGCAATAATAAAAAATACGACTAAACAAATTGAAGATCAAATATTTACAGCAAAAGAGAATATTAGAATTTTAAATTCTGAATTTGAAAATGTATCGTTGGAGTATGATTATTTAAGTTCCTCAGAAAAGTTACTTGAATATCAGTCTCAGTATTTTGAGGATGAGTTAATTCAAAAAAATATAAACGATATAAGGGTCTACAATATTTCAAATGATGTAAATAAAATCCAAAATTTTAAAATTATTAAAGAGTAATGGCTGATAATAAATCGAAATTAACCATAGAGGACTATAAAAGTGATTTTACATTTAAGAAAAAAGAAAATGGATTAAATATTCAATTTAATCGTGTAGCTTTTATTTTCTTTGTTTTTTTTATCATATATTTAATTTACACAATACATCTAGTTCACCTAGGTTCACGAAAGAGTAAATTAGAAAACATTAATAATTTTCCTGGATCTAAAAATAAGCTTTATCGAGCAGACATCATAGATATTAATGGAAATTATTTAGCTAAGACAGTTAAATCGATTGATATTGGTTTAAAAACTTCAGATATAATCAATGAAAAAAAATTACTTCTAAGTTTAAATATTATTTTTCCTGATAAAAATTTTGATGAAATTAAAAAAAAAATAAAAACTAAGAAATTTTTTTATTTAGAGAAGAAAATTTCAGAGGAAAATTATGAAAAAATAATGAAATTAGGGGACAAATCTTTGGTTCCAGAAGAAAGAGTTTTAAGAATGTATCCACAAAAAAATCTTTTTAGTCATGTTTTAGGTCAGATAGATGACAACAATAATGGTATTTCTGGATTAGAAAAATCGTTAAATGATGAACTTAGAAAATCAAAAGAGTCAATTAAACTTACCTTAGATAAAGATATTCAATTTTTAATTAGAAAAGAATTAATTAAATATCAGGAAATTTTTAAAAGCAAAGGTAGTGCAGCTATTTTAATGGATGTTAATAATGGCAATATTTTATCATTAGTTTCTTTGCCAGATTTTAATCCAAATGAAAGACAAAATATTACAGATGTAAATTATATTAACAGGGTAACTAAAGGGACATATGAACTTGGGTCTGTATTTAAAGCATTTACTTTTGCTAGCGCCTTAAATGAAAAGGTAATTAAACCAGAGACTGAATTTTTAGATTTACCTAAATCAATTAAATGTGACAAATACAGAATAGGTGAGTACGACAATGAAATACCATCGGATTTAACTGCAGAGCAAATTTTAGTTAGATCTGGAAATATAGGATCAGTAAAAATTGCACAAAAAGTTGGCTCAGAAAAATTTAAATTATTTCTAGAAAAAGTTGGCGTGTTAAGTGATATTGATTTTGATATTGAAGAAGTTGCTCCTCAAAAAAATTATGACTTTGGAAAATGCAGATTGGCTACAGCCTCTTTTGGACATGGAATAGCAACTACAATTCTTCAATTAGCAAAAGGTTATTCTGTTTTATCAAATGGTGGTTATGAAATTAAGCCAACATTAATTTATAAAGATAATAATTTTAATAAAAAAAATAAAAGAATATTAAACAGAGGTATTTCAGAGCAAGTTGTAAGCGCTTTAAGAAAAATTGTAAATACTGAGGAAGGAACAGCTAAATTTGCAGATGTTCAAAATTATGAAATTGGTGGAAAAACAGGAACTGCTGATCAACCTGAGGGAGGATCATATTCTGAGGCAAAAATAAATACTTTTGCCTCTATTTTTCCTACATCAAATCCAAAATTTGTTTTTGTTGTAATGCTAGATACTCCTAAAAAATCTAAAGATTATTATTATAAGTATAGACATCGAAAAGGAGGGTGGAAGGGTACACTTTATAATACTGCTGGCTGGACATCAGTAGAGGTAGCTGGAAAAGTCATAGATAAAATCGGGCCTATTTTAGCCACAAAATATATAGAGTTTAATTAATTATGCTTCTAGGAAATTACTTTCATAAAATAAATAAAAATTATAAAAATTTTTCTTTTTCAGGAATTTCATTTGACACAAAGAGTATTAAAAAAAATAATATTTTTTTTGCAATCAAAGGAAATAGTATTGATGGTAATAAATTTATTTCTAAAGCAATTAAAAAAGGATCTAAAATTATTGTAACCGAAAGAAAAACAAATCAATTTCAAAATGGAATTTTGTATATTCATTCTAATAATGTAAGAAAATTATTAGCTGAAACTGCTTTTAAAATTTATAATAAAAAACCAAAAAATTTAATTGCAGTTACTGGTACAAACGGAAAATCATCAGTTGCAGATTTTTATTATCAAATATTAAAATTAAATAATAAAAAAGGTGCTTCAATTGGCACATTAGGTGTTAAATCAAAAAGTATTAATTTGAATTTATCTAATACCACAATAGATCCAATAAAATTGGCTCAAATATTAAGCAAGCTAAAAAATCAAAAAATAGAAAATGTAATTATGGAAGCCTCAAGTCATGGTTTAAAGCAAAATAGATTAGATGGTTTGAAGTTTAATTCGGGTATATTTACTAATTTATCCCAGGATCATCTTGATTATCATAAAAATTTAAAAAATTATTTAAAAGCAAAACTTTATTTATTTGAAAACCTTATCTCAAAAAGAGGAAATGTAATTACAGATCAATTAATACCTGAGTTTAAAAACATAAAAAAAATTGTAATTAATAAGAAATTAAAATTGCACACACTTAATGATAAGAAAAATAATCTAGAGCTTTTATCTCATAATTTTAAAGGAGAGGTTCAATTTCTTAGAATTAAATTAAATAGCTCAATAAGGGATATAAATTTAAATTTAATTGGAAAAATACAATTAAAAAATGTTTTGATGGCAATAATTGCCGCAAAATATAGCGGTATTGGTTTAGATAAAATTTTAAATACAATTTCAAAATTAAAACCAGTTGAAGGAAGATTTGAAAAAATAGGTAAAATTAAAAATCAATCAAAAGTAATTCTCGATTATGCTCATACACCTGATGCTTTAAAAACGTGTCTTCTAAATCTTAGAGAACAATTTCCTAATAAAGTAATTACAGTGCTATTTGGTTGTGGGGGAAATAGGGATCAAAATAAAAGATCAAAAATGGGGAAAATAGCTAGTAATTTTGCAGATAGTATTATTCTTACAAATGATAACCCTAGATTTGAAAATCCTCAAAAAATAAGAAGAGATATAAAAAAGGGAATTAAAAAAAAGAGAATTATTGAAATATCTAATAGAGCAATAGCAATAACACAAGCTATTCATAATTTGAATTCAGGTGATATTTTGTTAGTTGCTGGTAAAGGCCATGAGAAAACGCAAGATATTGGAAATAAGAAAATTTTCTTTTCAGATAGAAAAGTAATTTTAAACGCTATTAAGAATAAAAATAATAATTTATCAAATAATTTAAAATTAAATGTCGTTAAAGAGGCAGTTAAAATTAAAAAAATATCTCCCTCCATATCTTTAAAAACAGCAAGAATTAATTCTCAAGAAGTTACTAAAAACGATATTTTTTTTGCTATTAAGGGAAAAAAAAATGATGGTAATAAATATGTTGCACAATCATTCAAGAGAAAAGCATCGTTAGCTGTAGTGAATAAAATTCAAAGTAAATTAAATAAAAGTCGACAGATTAAAGCAAAAAATACTTTAAAATTCTTAACAGATATTTCAAAAACCTTTAGAAAAAGCATTGATACAAATATTATAGCTATTACAGGCAGTTGTGGCAAAACTACACTTAAAGAATTGTTGGGTGATGTATTAAGTAAAATTTCAAAAGCAGGTATTTCACCAAAATCTTATAACAATAAATTTGGGGTTCCTTTAAGTCTTTTTAATTTAAAACAAAATGATGAATTTGGAATTTTAGAAGTTGGAATGGATAAAAAGGGTGAAATTGACTATTTGTCTAAAATTATAAAACCAGATGTTGGTGTGATAACAAATATAAATTATGCACATGCTAAAAATTTTAAAAATATTAAACAAATTGCTTTAGCAAAATCTGAAATTATTAACAATATAAAACCTTATGGTTATCTTGTATTAAACGCAGATGATAATTTTTTTCAATTACATAAAAAAATTGCCAAAGAAAATAAAATTAAAGTAGTTTCTTTTGGTATTAAAAATCAGAAATCAGACATTAAATTGATTAATATAGAGTCCTATGGAAAAAAATTTAGAATTAATATTAGATTAAATAATAAAAAAAAGTATTTTTCAGTATCTAACGATTTTCAAAACAATATATACAATATACTTTCTGCTTTAGCAGTTATTAGTATTTATAAAAACATATTTAAACTAAATGAAAATATTTTTCTCAATTTCAAAATTCCTGAGGGAAGAGGAGACCGCTCTGTAATAAAAATTGATAATAAAAAAATTAATTTAATTGATCAAAGTTATAATTCAAATCCTTTATCATTAAAATCAGCAATAAAAAATTTTGATAAAATAAACTCAAAAAAATCAAATAAATATTTACTAATTGGTGACATGTTAGAGCTAGGTAGTCATTCTAAAAAACTTCATCAATCTATTGCCCCAATAATAAATCAAACCAAGATAGATAAGGTATTTGTAAAAGGAAAATTGGCTTCAATAATATTTGAAAATATCTCAAAAGCTAAAAAAGGCAGGATTTTATTAAACAAATCTCAAATTATTGAATTGATTAGAAAAGATTTAAATAATAATGATTATTTAATGATTAAAGCCTCACTTGCGACAGGTTTCAATGAAATAGTAAAAGATCTGAAAGGATTGCATTAATGCTTTATCAATTTTTATTAAATTTTGTTGATACTTTTAGTTTTTTAAATGTATTTAAATATTTAACTTTTAGAACAGGTTTATCTTTTTTCACATCATTGGTCATTGTGCTGTTTATCGGAGGCCCTTTTATTAAATTTTTTTCAAAACAAAAAATTTTAAATCCAATCAGGGATGATGGACCTGAAGATCATATAATTAAAAAAATTGGTACACCAACAATGGGAGGTTTAATAATTTTATTCGGCTTATTGATATCAGTAATATTTTGGGCAGATTTATCAAATATTAATATTTTATTTTGTATCTACATAGCAATTACGTTTGGTTTGTTGGGAGCATATGATGATTTTAAGAAGATTAAATTTAGTAACTCATCAGGAATTTCCTCTAAGTTTAAAATAACTTCACAAATAATATTAGCAATTATTGGTGTATGTTTGTTTGTTTATTTAAACGACTATCAAGATTTAAATAATTTATACTTTCCATTCTTTAAAAATTTAATCATAAACCTTGGATGGTTTTTTATACCTTTTGCAATATTCGTAATTATTGGTTCGTCAAATGCTGTTAACCTTACAGATGGATTAGATGGTCTAGCAACAGTTCCTGTAATATTAGTTGCGGCATGTTTTGCATTTATTAGTTATGTTACTGGAAACATCGTATTTTCTAATTATTTACAAATTCCCTACATAGAAGGAACTGGTGAAGTATCAATTTTTTGTGGGGCAATTATTGGCTCTTGTTTAGGATTTTTATGGTTTAATGCTCCACCTGCTAAAATTTTTATGGGGGACACAGGCTCTTTATCTCTTGGAGGATCTTTAGGTGCAGTAGGAATTATCACAAAGCATGAGATTGTTTTAGCTATTACTGGTGGTCTTTTTGTACTAGAGGCAGTTTCAGTAATGGTTCAGGTAATTTCGTTTAAACTTACAGGAAAAAGAATTTTTAAAATGGCACCAATTCATCATCATTTTGAGAAAAAAGGATGGCCAGAGTCTACAGTTGTAATTAGGTTTTGGATTATCTCTATCATCCTAGCAATGATTGGTTTAGCTACCTTAAAATTAAGATAATGAAAATATTTAATAATATTTTTTTAAGAAAAAAAATATTAATTTATGGTTTAGGAAAGAGCGGCATTTCATCTTATAAGTTTTTAAAAAACAAGTCGGATGTATATTTGTTTGATGATAATCAAAAAATTAAATTAAAACATAAAAAAAAAATTATTAAATTAGAGCAAATTCAAAAAATAAATTTTGATAGAATTATAATTAGTCCTGGAATTGATATCTCAAATTGTAAATTATCTAAATTTTTAAAGAAAAATTTTAAAAAAATTCATACTGACCTTGATGTGTTGTTTTCATTTTACAAGAATGAAAGTATTACGATTACAGGAACTAACGGTAAATCTACAACTGCAAAAATTTTACATGATGCTTTAATCGATCAAAAAAGAGACTCAAGACTTATTGGAAATATTGGTAATCCAGCATTATCAGAAAAAAATATTACAAAAAAAACAATCTTTGTAATAGAGGCTTCTTCTTATCAGCTAGATTACAGTAGTGTATTTAGATCAAAATATGCGTTAATTTTAAACATAACCGCAGACCACATTGAGCGACATAAAAGTTTAAAGAATTATGTAAATGCAAAATTTAAATTAATAAAATCTCAAATAAGAGGATCTTTTGCATACGTAAAAAAAGAGGATGAACTTATAACTAAAAAATTAAATAAAAATAAATATAGTTCACAAATTTACAGAGTGCAGACATCAAGTATAGATAAAAAGTTTAATAAAATTACTAATAAATATTTTATATCTGAAGGCAATAAAGAAAATTTATCATTTATATTAAAAATTGCTCCAAGATTAAAACTTAATTACAAAAAATTAATTAAAACTATTAATAAATTTAAAGGTCTAGATTTCAGACAACAAATTATATTTGATAAAAAAAATCTCACAATAATTAATGACTCAAAATCTACAAGCTTTGCTTCCTCAGAAAATATATTAAAAAATTTAAATAATGCATATTGGATCTTAGGAGGAATTCCCAAAAAAGGAGATAAATTTAAACTATCAAAAATAAAGTGTAAAAATATCAAAGCTTATATTTTTGGATCTCATCATAGAGAATTTATTAAAAATTTAAAAAATAAATTAAAAATTAAAAATTTTAAAAATTTACAAGAAACTCTTAAAGTTATTTTTTCAGAAATTAATATTCAACAATCTAAAAAAAATATTATTTTTTTCAGTCCAGCTGGAGCTTCATTTGATAGTTTCAAAAATTTTGAAGATAGAGGACATTATTTTAATCAAATAATTAAAAAGTATATAAATGCAAAGCGATAGTATTGTTTACAAATTTTATTATCAATGGTGGAAAAACATTGATAAATCTATTTTTTTACTAATAAGTTTATTATTTTCTATTGGATTATTTTTTTCTTTAGTTTCAACTTCTCTAATTGCTTCCGATAAGTTGGATACCAACAGTTATTTCTTCTTTTTTAAACATTTGATTTATGTGTTAATCGGAATATGTCTTATTTTTATATTTTCCTCTTTAAATTCAGATCAATTATATAAATACTCTATTTTTCTTTTTTTTATTTCACTTATTTCTTTATTTTTTGTGCCATTTGTTGGTGTTGAAGTTAAAGGGTCTAAAAGATGGATAGACTTATTTTTCCTACCAAGATTTCAGCCCATAGAGGTTTTAAAACCATTTTTGGTAATAATTTTAGCAACTATTTTTTGTGATATTAAATCAAATATTTTATTTAAGTATTTGATATCTATTATTTTAATATCAATTATTTCTTTACTTTTAATAGCCCAACCAGATATTGGCCAAACTTTATTAGTAGTATTTTGTTGGGCAGCTCTTATTTTCACATCAGGCATTAATATATATATTCTTTTAGCAATATTTATTGTTGGTGCATCTTTGCTTGCTTACCTTATTATTTTTGTTCCTAAGTTTGATTATATTCAAGGACGAATTTTTTCTTTTTTTAATAGAGAAACAGGTACTCATAATTTTCAATCTGATAAAGCAATAGAGTCAATTACAAGTGGAGGTTTTTTTGGAAAAGGTATAGGTGAAGGAGTTCTTAAAAATAGAGTTCCAGAAGCCCACACTGATTACATTATTTCAGTAATTTCTGAGGAGTTTGGTGTTGTTGCCATAATGTTAATATTATTATTGTTTTTGATCTTAATTTATATGGTTTTTAAAAAAATAAATTTTGAGACAAATGATAAAGCTAAACTTATTTTAATCGGATCTATTAGTTTAATATTAATGCAGGCCACAATTCATATTGGAGTTAATATAAGATTATTTCCAACCACTGGAATGACATTACCTTTTTTAAGTTATGGTGGTTCATCAATAATAAGTACATCAATATTAGCTGGTATAATTTTAAATTTAACAAAAAGAAAAATAACTTAATAAATGAAAACAAAAGTCTTAATTTCAACAGGTGGATCTGGAGGTCACGTAATACCAGCAATTACAATTTATAATCATTTAAAGAATACTCATGAAACCTTGATTTCTTCTGATAAAAGAGGTCTTGCATATTTAGATAAGAATTATAAAGCATTTGTAATCAACACCCCAAAATTAAATAATTATTTTTTACTTCCTTTTTCATTTTTAAAAATATTATTTCTAACTATTAAATCTTTTTTTCTTTTAAAAAAAAATAATATTTCAATTTTAATTTCTACAGGTGGCTATATGTCTTTACCACTATGTTTAGCAGCCAAAATATTGAGCATTAATATTTTTTTAATTGAACCAAATATGGTTCTTGGAAGAGCAAATAAATTTTTTTTAAATTTTTCTAGAAAACTAATATGTTATTCAAAGAATTTAATTAATTTACCATCTGGAATTAATCACAAATTAACTACTATTAAACCTCTTATAAGAAAAGAATATTATGAAACCAGTAGATATCAAAATAATGATAATTTATTCACAATTATAATAATAGGGGGTAGTCAAGGTGCAAAAATCTTTGACGAGCTCTTAAATAAATCTTTTGTGAGTATAGCAAAACAGGTTTCTATAAAAATTATTCATCAAACTAGTGAGAAAAATATTAATTTTTTAAAAAATTTTTACTCTCAAAATAATATTGAAAGTAGTGTTTTTAGTTTTGATCACAATCTTAATGAAGTTTTAAAACAGGGAGATTTATGTATAACAAGAGCAGGTGCCTCAAGTTTAGCTGAACTATCTATATTAAATATTCCATTTGTGGCAATACCACTTCCGTCATCAAAAGATAATCATCAGTATGAAAATGCTAAATACTACAAGGAACAGGATTGTTGTTGGATAATTGATCAAAAGAATTTTGATGACCAAAAATTTGAGAAATTTTTAATGGAATTGATAAATAAAAGTCAGGATTACAAGACAAAAAAAAACAATTTACAGAAATTAAATTATCAAAATACATGGAATAATGTTAATCAAAAAATATTAAAAATTATTAATGAAAATTAAATTAGCAAAAACAGAACTGATACATTTCGTTGGAATAGGTGGAATTGGTATGAGTGGCTTAGCACTAATAATGAAAGGTAAAGGTTTTAAAGTTCAAGGAAGTGATATAGCAAATAATAAAAATATTGAAAGATTAAGAAAAGAAAAAATAAAAGTTTTCATTGGACATAAGAGACAAAATATAGAAAAGGGGACTATCCTGGTTGTATCTTCAGCTATTAAAAGAAATAATCCTGAGCTTGTCGCAGCTAAAAAAAAACAATTACCTATTTATAAAAGAGGAGAGATGCTCGCCAATATTGTTTCTTTAACAAAAAACATTGTAGTAGTTGGATCACACGGCAAAACTACCACAACATCTTTGATAGCATCAATATTTCAAGAAACAAAAATTGACCCTACAATAATTAATGGTGGAGTAATAAATTCAATTAATAACTCTGCAAAGCTTGGGAAAAGTGATTGGTCTATATTAGAGGCAGACGAGTCAGATGGAAGTTTTGTTTTTATACCCCCAACATATTCGATCATCACTAATATAGATCGAGAGCATATGGATTATTATGGCACTATGGATAAATTAAATAAATATTTTGAAAATTTTGTTAATAAAGTTCCTTCATTTGGAAAATCATTTATATGCTTAGATGATAAAAATAACAAAAATTTAATTAAAAATATCAAAAACAAAAACTTTTATACATATGGCTTAGATACAAAATCAAATTTTTGTATAAAAAATATAAAACAATTGAGAGAATTCTCTGAATTTGATTTAAATATAAAACTACCTAATAAAAAAAACCAATTAATTAAAAAATTCAAAATTCCTTTACTGGGAACTCATAATATTAAGAATTCTGTAGCTGCAGCAGCATTAGCGTTAACAGTAGGTCTTCCAATTAAAAATATTAAATATGGTCTTAAAAATTTTAAAGGAGTTCAAAGAAGATTTAATAAAATTTTCAATTTTAATAATGTAGATTTTTATGATGATTATGCCCACCATCCTACTGAAATCAAAGAAGTACTGGATGGTGTAAAAAAAGTTTATAAAGATTATGAGAAGATATGTATTTTTCAACCACATAGAATATCAAGACTAAAAGATTTAAAAAAAGAATTTACTTTTGCTTTTAAAAATGCAGATAAAGTAATTTTGTTTCCAATTTATACTGCTGGAGAAAAATTAAAGCTTGGATTTAGTTATATAAATTTTGCGAGAGAGATTATTAAAAACTCTAGAGTTCAGCTATTTTTAGTAGATGATAAATTTCAATTAGCAAAATTTATTAAAGCAAACATATATGGAAAAAAAATAGTTATAGGAATGGGCGCAGGGACTATTTCAAGTTGGATGCGAGAATTACCTAAATTGTTATCATGAAAATTGATTTAAAAGAGTTAATTCCTGAATTTAATAATAATTTAAAATTAGATTATGATCTTAAAAAAAAAAATTGGTTTAACATAGGAGGTAAAACTAAAGCTTTTTATAAAGCCGATAATTTAAAAGAATTAATAAAATTTCTCAAAAAAATTCAAAATCACGAAAAGATATTTGTGTTAGGGGCAGGTTCAAATACATTAATTTCTGATAAACAATTTAATGGTGTTGTAATTAAGCTTTCAAAAAATTTTAACAATATTTCTTTGCTTAATAATGAAATCATAATAGCAGGAAGTGCTGTTACTGATAAATCATTATCTGATTTTGCAATGGAGAATAGTTTAGGAGGTTTTGAGTTTTTATCTTGTATACCTGGAACTGTTGGAGGTGGAATCAAAATGAATGCAGGTTGTTTTGAAAGGGAGTTTAAAGATATTTTGGTTTCTATTCAGGCCATAGATAAATTCGGAAAAGTTATAACTATCCCGGCAAAGGAAATAAATTTCAAATATAGAGACAGTAGTTTGTCAGATGAACTTATTTTTTTAAGTGCTTCTTTCAAAGGGTTTAAAAAAAATAAAGATTTAATTCAGAACGAAATGAAAATAATGAAAGAAAAAAAAGAAAAAGCTCAACCAACTAGAATCAAAACTAGTGGAAGCACATTTAAAAACCCTATAAATCAATCAGATAAGAAAGTTTGGCAATTAATTAAAGAGTCTGTACCACTTGAAAAATCATTTGGGGATGCCTCAATATCTGAAAAACACTGTAATTTTTTTGTAAACAAAGGTAATGCTAAGTTTGAAGATATGAAAAAATTAATAAATTTTGTATCTGATAGTGTCTTTAAAAAAACAGGTATTAAATTAGAAACAGAAATAAAAATTTTAGAATAAATTGAAAAAAAAAGTACTTATACTATCAGGTGGGATTTCTAAAGAGAGATTAATTAGTCTTGATACAGGAAATCAAGTTTTTAAAGAATTAAAAAAAAATGGTTATAGAGTAAAAACTTCCGAACCAGATAATAATTTAGAAAAAAATATAAAAATATTTAAGCCCAATGTGATCTTTAATGCTTTACACGGTCAATTTGGAGAAGATGGATATATCCAAACTATATTAGATAAATTTAAAATTCCTTACACACATTCAGGTGCAATAGCATCTTCAATAGCTATGGATAAGGAAATTTCAAAAAAATTATTTATTAAAAATAAAATCAAAACCCCAAAATTTTTTACATATTCTTATGACATTACAAAAACTAATTTAATAAAGAAAATTAACAAAGAATTAAGATTTCCAGTTGTAGTTAAACCTTTGAACGAAGGCTCGAGTGTAAATGTCTTCATGTGTAGTAAAAAGAATTTAAATAAAATTCTTCAAAAACTTAAAGTTTATAAAAAAGTATTAATTGAGGAGTTTATTGGAGGAAGAGAAATACAAGTTGCAATTATGGGTGATAAAAAATTAGGAGCAATTGAGCTGAAACCAAAAAGAAAATTTTATGATTACCAGGCAAAATATGACTCAAAATCTAAAACACAACATATTATCCCTGTAGATTTACCTAAATCAAAGTTTAATAAGGTAATGGATATAGCTTATAAAGCTCATAAAATTATTGGCTGCAGAGGAGTAACTAGGTCAGATTTTAAATTTTTCAATGGAAATTTTTATTTACTAGAACTTAATACACAGCCAGGAATGACCAAATTATCATTAGTGCCAGAAATAGCATTACACAAAGGTATAAGCTTTTTAAAATTAATTGAATGGATGTTGAAAGATGCATCAAAGAAAAAATAAAAAAATTCTAATTTATTTTTTTTTATTAATAATTGTTTCGTCAATTGGTAACAACAAAATTAATAATTATAAATTTAAAAAAATAGAAAATATAAATATTTTTGGATTAGATGAAAAAAATAATCAAATTCTTTTGAATAAGTTGAAAAATTTGAATTTAGGAAATATTTTTTTTATCAATAAAAAAAAAATTGAAAAATTGATTAATTCAAACTCTTTAATTGAGAGCTATATAGTATTTAAAGAATATCCATCTACATTAAATATTAAAATTGATAAAACTAATTTTTTTGCAAAAATAAATGATAATGGTAAAAATTATCTCATTGGATCAAATGGTAAATTAACCCTAATTGAGTCTGGTTACAATCAATTACCATATATTTTTGGCAAACCTAAGGTTGAAGAATTTTTACAATTTAAAAAAATTATAGATAGGTCTAAATTTTCATATAATGAAATAAAAAATATATATTTTTTTTCATCAAAAAGATGGGACCTAAAGTTTCATGACAATATTTTATTAAAACTACCAAATAATTTAACACAAGAAACTTTGGATAATTTGTACAAGTTTTTAGAAAATTATAATGGAGAAAATTTTAATATTATTGATGCAAGATTAGAAAATAAGATTGTTTTAGATGGATAAAGAGAATGAATTACAATGTTACTTAAGTGTTTCCTCAAATAAATATGGAATATATTTGTTTGATACAAAAAATTTAAAAAATTTATATAAAGAGGAAATTATCTTATATAATGAAACAAACTATCAAAATCATGATGAATTAAAAAAATTTCTTGATGATAATATATTTAAAATTGAAAAATTGAGTGAAAAATTTATAGAAAATATATTTCTTATACTTGAAGATAAAAAAATTTTTAATCTAGAAATTGGAATTAAAAAAAAAAATTACAATATTTCAGTCACAAAAGAATATTTAGAAAATTCACTTGTTGAAGCCAAGGATTTATTTAGAGAGAGTTATCACAACCAAGAAATTATTCATATGATAGTTAATAAATATTTTATTAATGGCAAGACACAGTTATTATTTGAAGAAAATTTAAAATGTGAAAACTTTGCTTTGGAAGTTAATTTTAAATCAATTTCTAGAAATACTATTTATGATTTGAATAAAATTTTGGAAAATTATCAAATTAAAATTACAAAATTTCTAGATGGAAGTTATGTTAAAGCTAATTTTTCAAAGGATATAGAGTTAGCAGAAATGTCTTACAAAATTTTGTGTGGATATAATCAAAATGAAGTTATTTTTGTTCCAA
This sequence comes from uncultured Pelagibacteraceae bacterium, assembly GCA_902619745.1. Classification (GTDB taxonomy): domain Bacteria; phylum Pseudomonadota; class Alphaproteobacteria; order Pelagibacterales; family Pelagibacteraceae; genus Pelagibacter. The sequence goes on along the minus strand of CACNFL010000006.1, from coordinate 7,543 downwards.
AAAGTACGAAAAAATTAGCATTTTTTGAAAAATTTTTTCAACTATTTAGTTAATTTTGTTTTTTCCGGTAACATTTGTTGTTTTTATATAATTTAAAATACAATCTAAAAGTACTTATGTCCTACTTAACTCAAAAAACAATCAAAAATAATATTAACTTCAGCGGCATTGCTCTTCATAGTGGACTAAGTGTGAATGTTTGTATTAAACCTGCTGAGCCTAATTTTGGAATAGTATTTAAAAGAGTAGATCTAAAAGAAAACAATATAGTTTATCCAAATTTTATTAATGTAAGTAATACATCTTTGAATACAACAGTCGAAAATGAATTTGGGGCAAAAGTTTCAACAATAGAGCATTTAATGGGTGCATTATTTGGCTTAGGAATTGATAACGCGCTTATTGAAATTGATAATGAAGAGGTACCAATTTTAGATGGATCAGCAAAAATATTTATAGAAAAAATTTTAACTTCAGGAATTAAAATAAGTGACTCACCTATTAAAATAATTAAAATTAATAAAGAAGTTACTTTTTCTGATGGAGTAAGATCTATAACTATTAAGCCCTCAACTTTAAATTTAGAGATAGAGTTTCAATTAAAGTATAAAAACGAGATTATTGGAAACCAAAAAAATAAAGTAAAAGTTTATGAAGACGATTTATCAGATGTTTATAATTCTAGAACTTATTGCTTGTTCGAAGATATAGAAGAAATCAAAAAAAAAGGTTTGGCTAAAGGTGGTAGTTTAGAAAATGCAGTGGTTGTGAAAAATAATGAAATATTAAACCCTGAAGGATTGAGAAATAAAAAAGAATTTGTAAATCATAAAATTTTAGATTGTATTGGTGATTTGTACACAAGTGGTTATAGAATTGTAGCAAGTGTAACTTGTTCTCAGGGCGGTCATTATCTTACAAATCAATTATTGAGAAAAGTATTTCAAAACAAAGATAATTTTTCAATTATCGAGATAAAAGAGAAAAATCTACCGCACACCTTAATCAACAAAAACTTGCTCAGATCTATAGCTTAAACATAAAGATCTCTTTAAAAAAATCTATTTAATAAGTATAAATTGTTAATGATAATAAATAAGTTATTTTTTTTATTTGGCATAATATTAATTATTACAGCTTGTTCAAAAAAAATTGAAAATGAAAATTTAATTAAGGAAAAAAGTTTAGAATTTCAAGTTCTTGAAGCATATCAAGAAGGTAAAGAATCTCTAGAGAGTGGAGATTCTCTTTTTGCTGCAAAAAAATTTAATGAAGCAGAAATTTTATTTCCTCAATCTGTTTGGGCACCTAAATCTGCATTAATGGCAGCTTACGCATACTATGTTCAAGATTATTATGGAGATGCAATTGCTGAATTACAAAGATTTATTAGAGTGTACCCAAAACATGAAAATTTAGATTATGTATATTATTTATTAGCTATTTCATATTATGAACAAATTGTAGACGAAAAAAAAGATCTTCAATCAATAACTAATGCCAAAGAAACATTTAGTATAGTGATTGATAAATATCCCAATACAGAATACGCATTAGATGCTGAATTTAAAATAGATTTAATCAATGATATTCTAGCTGCAAAAGAGATGTATATTGGAAGATATTATATTGATAAAAAAAAATGGATCCCAGCAATAAATAGATTTAGAGAAGTTATAGACAAATATGACACAACTATTTATGTAGAAGAAGCTTTGTATCGATTAGTTGAAGTTCATTATCTATTAGGATTAAAAAATGAAGCTGAAAAGTATGCAAAACTTTTAGGATATAATTACCAATCTTCTACTTGGTATGAGCAATCTTATTCCATTTTTAATGAAAATTACAAAAAAAATAAAAATATAATTAGAAAGAATAAAAAAAGTAAAATTGTTACTAAGGTAAAATCTCTTTTTGACTGAGATGAATAAAAAAGAAATTCTAAAAAAATACAAAGAAAAAATTAAATTAATAAATAAATTTAATAAATTTTACTATGATAAAAGTGATCCAATAATATCTGATAAAGACTATGACTCACTTAAAAAAGAAATTCTACTGTTAGAAAATAGTTACAAATTTCTCAAATCTAAAGATTCTCCATCAAATATTGTTGGCTACAAACCCTCTAAGAACTTTAAAAAAGTATTACACAGGGCACCAATGCTTTCGCTAGCAAATGCATTTTCAGAGGAGGATTTAATTAATTTCGAAAAAAAAATATTAAATTTTCTATCTCAAAAAAATAACTTTGAAATTTTTTACAGTGCAGAACCTAAAATTGATGGAATTTCAGCCTCCTTGACATATTCAAATGGAAAACTTATTAGAGGATTGTCTAGAGGAGATGGAAAAGAAGGAGAAGACATTACTGAAAACCTTAAAACAATAAGTGATATTCCAAAAGTAATTTCATCAAAAGATTTCCCCAAAGAAATAGATATCAGAGGAGAGGTCTTTATTCAAAATAATGATTTTAAAAATATGAGTGAAAAATTTGCTAACCCTAGGAATGCAGCATCGGGATCATTAAGACAAAAAAATCCAAATGAAACAAAAAAAATACCTTTAAAATTTATTGCATACACTTTCGGATACGAAAAGGGTTTAATAGTAGAAAATCAATCTGATTTTATTAAAAAATTAAGTGAATGGGGATTTAAAACAAATCCATTAAACATGTCAATTTCAGGAGTTAAAAATTTAATAAAAAATTATAATGAAATTGAAAAAAAAAGAGCAAACTTGGATTTTGATATAGACGGAATAGTTTACAAAGTGAATGATTTTGTCATGCAAAGAAGATTGGGGAATGTTGCTAATGCTCCAAGGTGGGCTATCGCGCATAAATTTTCATCTAACAAAGCAGTTTCTAAAATTTTAGATATAGAAATTCAGATAGGTAGGACTGGCGCCTTGACACCAGTTGCAAAAATTCAACCAATTAATATTGGTGGAGTTATAGTTTCAAACGCAACATTACATAATGAAGATGAGATTAACCGAAAAGATATTAGAATAGGCGATACAGTAGTTATAGAGAGAGCTGGTGATGTAATACCTCATATACTTTCAGCAGATAAAGAAAAAAGATCAAAAAATTCAAAAAAATTTATTTTTCCAAAAAATTGTCCATCATGTGGATCAGAAACAATTAAAGAGTTTAACAAAGTAACAAAAAAAGTTGATGCGGTAAGGAGATGTTCTAGTGAAGGTTATTATTGTGATAAAATATCAATTGAAAAATTAAAACATTTTGTTTCAAAAGAAGCATTTAATATAGATGGATTTGGAAAAAAAATAGTTGAAAATTTTTGGAAATTGAAATTAATCAAATATCCTCAAGATATTTTTAATTTAGATTTTTCAAAAATTGAAAATTTAGATGGCTGGGGCAAACTTTCTGTTCAAAATTTAAAGTATTCAATCAATCAAAAAAAAATTATTTCTTTAGAAAGATTTATATTTTCTCTGGGTATAAGACATATAGGTTTAGAAAATGCAAAATTGTTGTCTAAACATTTTGTATCGTTTTCAAAATTTAAAAATTTTTCTAAACAAATTGATTATGAAGATATGCTAAATATTGATGGAATTGGTGAAACACAGGTAAGTTCAATTAAAAGTTTTTTTTCAAATGAAGCTAACATAAAAGTTTTAAACGAATTGGAAAAAGTTTTGTTAATTAAAAATGCTTTTCAAAATTCAAATAATGGCCTGTTAAAAAATAAGACTTTTTTAGTTACTGGGAAATTAAATGGAATAAGTAGAGCAGAAGTTAAATCTCTGATTGAGGAAAATTCTGGAAAAACAATTAGCAGTGTATCAAAAAAACTGAATTTCTTAATTATTGGCGAAAAACCAACGAAAAAAAAAGTAGATTATGCCAAACAGTTAAAAATAAAAGTAATTGACCAAGCTGAATTTTTGAAAATGCTAAATAAGAGTAGCTAACCAACTTTTTTCTTTTGGATTTAAATATTTTGATATCCTTGAATAAACTTCTAAATGATATTTAAACAGATAATTTTTTTCATCAATTGTTAATAAATCAAAATTTATTAAATCTTTCTCTATAGGTGCCATTGTTAAATTTTGAAATGACAAATTTTTTTTTATTTTTTTAACATAAACTAGATTTTCAATCCTAATTCCATATTCATTGGTTTTATAATACCCAGGTTCATTACTTAAAATCATACCCTCTCTTATTTTTACTGTATTTATTTTCGTAATAGATTGAGGTCCTTCATGAACATTAAGAAAAAAACCAACACCGTGTCCTGTACCATGCGCATAATCTAGGTTACTTTTATTTAAAAATTTTCTCGCTCTTTTGTCAATTTTTTTACCTGTGTCATCTAGATTAATATTAGTCGTAGCAACAGCAATATGACCTTTTAATACTTTTGTAAAAATATTTTTGATACTATGTTTTTGTTTAGAAAAACATATTGTTCTTGTAACATCAGTTGTCCCATACTTATATTGCCCACCTGAGTCACATAGTAAAATATCATTTTTATTAATAGTTCTGCATTTTTCTTTTTTTGCACGGTAATGTACAATTGCACCATTTTTGCCTGAGCCCGCTATTGTATCAAAACTAGGATAGAGAAAGTTTTTATTCAATTTTCTAAAATTTTCTAATTTCTTTGCTGCTTCCACTTCTGTAATTTTTTTTTTATTAATTTTTTTTATCCAAAATAAAAATTTAGTTAATGCTACTCCATCTGAGATATGAGAATTAATCATATTCTTAATTTCTGTTTTATTTTTGATTGCTTTTAAAAGATAAATTGGATCTTCTCTTTTTATGATCTTAAATTTAGATTTAATTAAATTTTCATAAAATATTGAACAAGATTTATCATCTACAATAAAGTTTTTTCCTTTAAGGTCTAGTATTTTACTTGGTAAAGTTTTTATATCTAAAAATTCGTCTTTCGTAATAATTTTATTTTTTAATAATTGCTTACACTTTTTAAGATTACTTATAAGTATTATTTTTTTTGATTTACTTACTATCAATCTTGAATTGGGAATTGGACTATTAGGGCCATCTCCACCTCGTATATTTAAAGTCCAAGCAACATTTTCTGGCGCACTAATAAAAATATAATCAGATTTATTTTTTTTTAAGTATTTAGTTATTTTATTTAATTTAGAATTAATACTTTCACCAACAATATTTTTATCTAAAGAAAAAAATGGGATTGAAGTATTTTCTTTCTGTTTTTTAATTTGATCAATTAGATTCTTTTCAACATATTTGATTTTATTGTATTTTAAAAAATAATTTTTAATTTGAGTGTTGGTAAATAACTTTGGATCTATGCCAAGTGTAAGTTTTTTAAACAAACTACAATTTATTAATTTTTCAAATCCATAAATTTTAAAATTTTTTCCACTCTCAATTTTACTTTGAATTGTATATCTCCCATCAGTAAACAAATAATTTTTATTTTTAAGAATTATGGCTAAGCCAGCAGATCCGCTAAAGTTTGAGATTACCTCTAATCGATTTAATTTTGAATATTCTGTAAAATAATCATCATTTTTTGGAATCACATATCCATCAATTTCATATTTCTTAAATTTACTTCTTAATTCTTTTAAGTAATTTTTCATTTAATTCTCTTTTGATATCTTATCCAACCAGGACTTCTTGTACCTTCCTCAATTTCAAAATCTTGATTAAAATCAAAATCATCATCATTATTAATTTCCTCATCAAAGAAGGAATTTTTTTCTAAATGTTTTTCTGGAAGTTCATCAACAAATCTTGAAGCCATACTATCAATCCAATCTCCTTGATAAAATCTATTCATTGAAAAGGAAATTATAGCTTTTTTCTTTGCTCTTGTAATTCCTACATATGCTAATCGTCTTTCTTCCTCTAAGCCATTTTGACCTTTTTCTTCGATAGATTTTTGGTGTGGAAACAACCCTTCCTCCCATCCAGGTAAAAATACAACATCAAACTCTAAACCTTTTGCTGCGTGCATAGTCATCATATTAATTTTTTCACCATCCCATTCCTGATCTACAGACGTTGCTAAAGAGACGTGTTCTAAAAAACTTTCTAGATTGTCAAATTCTTTCATTGCACTTAATAACTCTTTAATATTTTCTAATCTATTTTCATTATCTAAGTCTTTTTTATTTTTAAGCATTGCTGAATATCCCGATTCATCCAAAACAATTTGTAATAATTTTATATGACTTGATTTTTTTACAATTAAATCGTTTCTCCACTTTATTAAAGAATTGATAAATAAACTAAGACCAATTTTAGCTTTCGGTTTAATTAAATTTTGTTCAAGCATTTTAATTGATGCTCTTTCTAAATTTAAATTATTTTTCTTAGCAAACTCATGAATATTTTTTAAAGTACTATCACCTATCGATCTTTTAGGGTTATTAACAATTCTTTCAAAAGCCAAGTCATCTTTCTCTTGATGAATTAATCTTAAATATGCAACACAATCTTTAATTTCAGCTCTTTCGTAAAATTTTGTACCACCCAATATTCTGTAAGGCATACCAATTTTAAGAAATCTTTCCTCAAATTCACGTGTTTGAAAAATAGCTCTGACTAAAATTGCAATATTATTATACGAAAACTTTTTTTTTATTTTTTTTTCAATTTCATCAGAAACCCCAATTGCTTCATCTTTACCATTTTTAAAACAGTTTAATTGCACTAGATCACCTTCTTCCATTGTAGTAATCAATGTTTTTCCAACTCTATTTTGGTTATTAGAAATAAGGTCTGAAGCAACAGATAGAATATTCTGTGAAGATCTATAATTTTTCTCTAATCTAATTACTTTTGTATCTTTATAAACTTGATCAAATTCTAAAAAATTTTTTATTTCTGCTCCTCTCCAACTATAGATTGATTGATCATCATCACCAACACAACAAATATTTTTATTTTTTTCTGATAAAAGATTAAGCCATTTACTTTGAATAAAATTCGTATCTTGATACTCGTCGACAAGAATATATTTAAAATTTGTTGAATATATTTCCCTGATATCAGAATTGAATTCTAAGATTTTAACAGCATGCAAAATAAGGTCTCCAAAGTCACAAGAATTTAAGTCAGTTAATTTTTGTTGATAAATTTTGTAAAGTGGGAGAATCGTTTTTTCGTAAATATCCTTTTTATTTATTATTACTTCGTTAGGATAAAATCCTTTATTTTTCCATCGATCAATTATTGCCAATATAAATTTTGGTGACAGTTGTTTAATATCAATATTTTCTGCCTTACAAATATTTTTGATAAGTCGTATCTGATCATCTGTGTCTACAATTGTAAAATTATGATTTAGTTTAACAGCCGAGGCATGTTTTCTTAATAATTTTGCACAAATAGAATGAAAAGTACCAAGCCAAGAAAGGCCTACGGCACTGGAGCCAAGTATTTTGCTCACTCTATGTTCCATTTCTTTAGCTGCCTTATTGGTAAATGTGACTGCTAATATTTGGTTAGGAAAAGCCTTTTTTTCTTTGATTATATTAGCTATTC